>JASFLX010000231.1:0-5096 GCA_050117895.1 Desulfobacterales bacterium
AAATTCAGGGGAATTTAACTGGATTTTTAATAATGAACATATTTCCTATATCAGCAATGAGCTTGATATGCCCAAATTACATCATTATCTTAAATTTACAAAATACTTGGGGTTACCTGAGCCGGCATCTTTGGACTTCGGTTTTTCCGGCCTTGATGAAAAATCCAATTTACCGGATATAATCGCTCAAATAAACAACCCCTTTATCGCAGTGGTCATGGGTTCATCGTGGGAATCCAAAGATTGGTTTTTTGAAGGATACTATCAACTCATAAAAAATATTCTATCTTCAATGAGAAGGCGGGTTGTGCTGCTGGGTGACGGCTCGCAAGTATCATCCGCAACAAAACTGTGCCAAAAGGCTGACTCACATGGGGTAATCAATCTTGTGGGGAAAACGTCCATTCTTGAGCTTGTGGCCGTGCTAAAGGCCGCTGTGGCCGGTGTAGGCCCGGACTCGGGGCCGGGTCACCTGGCAGCAGCGGTAGGAACTCCCTATGTGTCTCTTTTCGGTCCAACATCTCCTATACGGGCAGCACCCTATAACTGTGAACATCTTGTCGTGCAATCTAAAATAAGCTGTGTTTCTTGTTATAAAAAGAAATGTCCTGACCTCGACAGGTTATGTATGCGGCGTATTAGCGTTGAATCGGTCCAGGAAAAACTTTCTCTGGCCCTTGAGACAGCTGCCGCCTAATTACCTGTTTTAACTTTAATCATTTAAAAGATGAACGTCGAACATCGAACATCGAATAATGTATTCTACCATTTTATAATAAAGACAAAGCGAAGCGCCTTCCACATTGGACGTTCGACGTTGGACGTTCGATGTTCGATGTTCAAATTGTTGCATCTGAAATTACAACTAAACCTTCATATCACGTTGAAATTATGTATACAGGTAAGGAGTTCTGATATTGTGATTGTTCAAGGTATAAGTCTTTGGAGCCGGCTTTTAATGAAGGATTGAAACGCCATATCGTTTTCTCCAAAGGTAATTTCTATCCCGATAATAACCAAGTGGATCGGCCATTTTATCTTATGAGCAATCCGCACATAATCTTTTTCTGTGGTAAAAACAAATTCAACCGATAGATCCATGGCTGTTTTTACCATTTCATCAAGCTCTCTATTCGAATACGGGTGATGGTCCGGAAATCCTGAAAAATCTTCTAATTTACACTGGAAGCTCTCAATGGTTCGGCGAAAATTATCATTGCTTGCTATCCCGGAAAAAGCAAAGACTCTTTTACTTTTAAAGATATCAAAATTGTACTTGGATGAAATATTTAGTTCATCCGGCAATTTCAGGCTGTTTCCTGCAACAACTTTATAAATATATGGGGTATGAAATGAATGAAAAATCGGTTTTCTCGGAACAACGGTTTTTATCTGGCCCAAAGCCGCCGGCTTTCCCACATCCGATCGGGTTAAAATAACAGCATCTCCCCGCAACAATGCAGAAGTTGTCTCCCTTAAGGTGCCCCTCGGAAAAAGATAGGTATTACCAAACGGCTTTTTACTGTCTAAAAGAACCAGGTCTATATCTCGATGGAGTTTTAAATGTTGAAATGCATCATCAAGCAGTAAAACATCCGGTTTAAATTTCTTTATCGCCAATATACCGGCCTCAAAACGGTTTTGACCCACAATAACAGGTACGGTTTTGAGTCTCTTCGCTACCATATATGGCTCATCGCCTGATTTATCAGGCCCCATACAAATTGTACGCCCATCACATACTACACCACCGATCTTTTCTGCTTCACCTCTATATCCCCTGCTGATAATTCCAACACCATACCCGAGATGCTTAATTAGCTCCGCTACATAAATCGTCATGGGTGTTTTCCCTGACCCTCCAACCGTAAGGTTGCCAATAGAAATAACGGGGCATGGGAGTCTTTTTGACTGTAGTAAACCTTTTTGATATAGAGTTTCCCTCAGCCGAACTATCCCACCGTAAGCAATTGACATTGCAAAAAGAAAAAGTTTAAGGAATAAGGATTCATTTTCCCTTTCATCAGTCATAATCGCTTGTATTTTCCCCTTAACATTTCCTGGAGTCGCCATGATTTCGTCTCTATCCCGTTTGGCACAGACTGTTCAGTAGCTTAATTGTGGATTTTTTACATTTTGTGGTAAAACTTTTTCAATTCTGCCACTAGGCACCAAGGCACCAAAAAAAAACAATAAATATATCCTTTGTGCCTATGTGCCTTTGTGGCAAATATTTTTGGTTCCGACTTGTCCGGATTAGGATCTTAAGATGTAGAATAGATAAAGGTAAAAAAATAAAATATAAAGAAACAAACGAGCATGGCCATAAAATTCCAGTGCCCGTTGTTTTTTAAAAGAAGGTTCCATCTGAAAAACCATAATGATTCCCAATCAACACCTTGAAGGGTTGGTATAAAACGATTTACCTTTTGGCAATATTTTCTATATGAATCTCCAAACAATGGCTGTAACTTGGCTTCTTCTCGTTTCACACGATTGACCATATAAAAATAATAACCCACGATAAAAATAAGGATTGTCCAACCATTGCCCGCAAGGAGCAAAACACCCAGCAACAAAAAGAAACGGCCGATGTACATCGGATTTCTCATCAACATATAAGGCCCTTTAACCGCCAGCATTTTATTTTTATCCAACGACGCAAAGCACCAAAGTTGAATCAATTCACCGAAAAGAGCCACTGAAAATCCAACCAAAAACCAGGCAGGGTTTATGTTCAGAATCAAAATTATGACGGCAATCACGAAAATCGGATACCGTAATTTTAACAAAACATATCTGAGTCTTTTGTCGTTAAAAATCTCATGGATACGGTCTACTAAATTATTGACCATTTTAGTCCCTCTCACACAATTTTTTTAAAGATTTTGCGCAATCTATCTCTGATACCCCTGACACCTCTTTCTATATAGCTCTGTTGTGCATACTTTCTTTTTTCTTCGGGGGTCAAGGTTTCAGGTACATACCGCATTTTCAATTTGATAATGGCAAAATAATCATCCAAAACAAATCTCCGATAGATGCGATTCATCGGAAAAAATCTGGATTCCTTTTCGGATAGGGAAGCGCTCCAGTCTACGATGTAAGGAAGACCGTTATATCCCACCAAGATATTGGCTCCGTTCTTTAAATCACTGTGTGCAAGGCCTCTTCTGTGGAAACTGTTAACGATGTTTTTTAAATCATCAAAAAAAGTTCCGGATAGCTTAATATTCTTATTACGCTTTTTCAAAGGTTGGCCGGGTATCTCTTCAAGTGCCAGAGCGAGCCCGTCAATAACACCATAGCAAGCCGGAATGCCCTTAAGACCCCGCAATTGTTTATACGCCTTATGTTCACGCCATATGAGGAATCGCCCGATTATATTTCGGTAAAAAAACTTACTGGTGCTGAAATCTTTTACAACAGCTCTTACACCGTATTCTTCTATTATCCAGATAACAGGTCTTGTGTTAGATGACTGCCTCAGAATTCCACAATGGTTTTCGGACAGACTGGAGAGTTTTAGAGATTCTAAATTCATCATTTCAGTAAAACAAGCACGGCAAAACAAAGAAAAACAACGTTAGCAGCCCAAGCAGCCATGAAAGGAGGAAGCATTTCTCCATATCCAAGTGATAAGCAAAAACTATAGAATATCCAGTAAAAAAATGCCATACAAATACCGTAGAATACGCTAACGGAAAGGCTTTCCTTAAGTGTATTTTTACTCGAAATGCCTGTCCCGAGCAGACACATAATGAAACTGACAAAAGGAAATGCCAGCTTGGCATACAGATCTACTTTATAAACAGAGGCATCGTACCCTTCGTTTTCAATATTTTTAATATATGTAAACAGCTCCAGGAAACCCATTTCCTCCGATTTTTTGACGACCTTTTTTATATCCTCGGGCAAGAAATAGAACGGCTCCTCCCGCTCTTCAAAGAATGTTACCCGGTAATGGTTATTTTCTTTATCAAGTTTTTGCTCCATAATTTCATAGAAAATCCATTTTCCGTTTTTGAAGACACCCTTTTTAGCATCAACCCGCCGGGTTAATTTGAAGTCATTATCAAAGAAATTAAGAGCAACCCCTAAAATAGAACTATCTGACGGATTGTAATATGTAATGTGGCATATGACGCGGTTACCCTTGATCCAAATATTCTTCCCCTTGGATATAACGGCAGATTTTTTCTTGACCTCCATATTCCAGATCCTGTTGGCCTTGCTTATGGTAATCGGCACAACCAATTCTGATATTAAAAAAATGAGGGTGCTTATTAATAACCCGATCAATACAACCGGTCCTAAAAGGTAGAAGATACTTACGCCGCTACTTTTTAAAGCGATAATCTCATTGTTCTTGTTCATCAAACCAAAAACAATAATAACCGCCAGAAAAATGCCAACCGGCGCTATTTGTGCAACTATCAACGGTATCTTAAGCTGATAAAATCTTATAATCTTTAAAAATGGAATACTTGCTTCTAAAAAATTATCTATCCTTTGAAAAAAATCTACCGCTAAATATATTCCGACCACTGTTAATAGAACAATACCAAAGTATTTTAAAATCTCCTTGGTCAGATATTTTTCGATTAAGGACATATTAACAACAATTCAGAAATTTAGGCTAGCCTTTTCCCCGTCTGACAAAACGGGACTTAATCCCTTTTAACAGAATCGAAACAGGACCGATCTTTATTTGACGCTCATTGGCTGTTTGAACGAGCAGATACAATCCTATACTGCCCATTACAATATTGGGGGCCCACATTCCGATGACCGGAGGGCAGGCGCCTGTTTCACCCAGAACCAAGCCTGCTGTTAACAACAGGTAATAAATCAAAAAGAAAATCATACCCAGCACCAGGCCAAATGATTTTTTTGTAGGCCCGGACTGTATGCCTAATGGAACCGCCAGAAGCCCGAGTGCAAAACATGCAATTGGGATTGAAAATTTTTTGTGCAACTCCATCAGTATATTATAATAGTGACTATCTTTCCGGGTACTATTTTTCAAAGAATCCCGCAATTCAACAAGACTCATTTCCTTCCTGTGTTTGGCTCCCTGTTTCAATCTCAAAGCT
>JASFLX010000232.1:0-5054 GCA_050117895.1 Desulfobacterales bacterium
CCTATTCGGTGTATCCAATAAAATTTCGGCGTATGCAGCGAAGGTGAAATTCACCAAATCGGGTTGGAGGCGAATTTTATAATTTAACGGTGTTATTTCCTGCATATGTCCTCCTGATGATAACTGGTGAGTCTGTTGATTAATGGTCTTTTCGCACAATCTCTGCGTTATGCTCAAAAAATAATCCTCGGAATATCAAATATATGCCTGCCTGTCCCGTTGATCCATTAAGGTCTTGTGCTGTTCAGCCCCACAAACGTACCACCGTTTCTCTGGCATAACGCGCGCATCAGGGTAGCAAATCTTTCCCCGGTGTTGCCGCGTTGGTTGGTTTGTTCCATGACCACGGGAAAACCCACGGCATGAATTCGGACGCGACGAGAACCGTCTTTGGTTGCCCTGTTGATTCTGTCAACTTCATCGATAACCGGTTGGATTGCCCCGCCGCTAAATTCGTCACCAAATACATAGAGGCTTATTTTTTTGTTTTTCGAAAAGAACCTATTGATCGCTGCGGTAATCCCTTCCACCGGACTGCTGTTGCTGAAAGAGTTCCAGGAGCTGAGGGCTGAGATAATCGCCCTGCGGCGGGCGGGGGTGTCCGGTATCCATTTTCCGGCATACTGGGAGAACAAAAAATTTCCCATATCGTTCATGATCTGAATCCCTTTGACTTTGGGATATATTTCAAGCGTCTCCCTCATTTTTTTCTGCACCAGAGGCCAGGCATGCCGTTGCATACTGCCGGAGGTGTCGATGATAAAAACGATATACTCGCTGTCCACCGGGATACCTCCCACCGAAGGGGTAATTTTTCTAGGCAGTCTTTTCAAAAGCCGCTTCATTTCTTGGGTCAGTTCCTGTCGTGCCCGGGCCAGTTTGCCTTCAATAATGTTTTGTACCGTGGCGTCGTCTTTGGATGCGGCGTATTGGCCTTCAATGTGCGAAAGATCACCCTGGAGACGGGCAAGCTTTTCCTTCTCTCGTGACAACTGCTCCTTTTTCCCAGTCAGCTCATGATTCAAGATCTGAGTTTGACCCCGGATATCAAACAGTTCGTTTTCCAGACGAACGATTTGAGTTTGCATATTTTCCTTGATTTTTTCAATGACCACCGGTTCGGCAAATTTAGACAGTACGAACAGCAAAATAATGGCGCCGAAACCGCAACAGATACAATCAAGAAAGGAAAGGCTGAATATTTCTAAATTTCGTCTTCTGTTTTTCATAATACATAAATAGCCACTGCGTTTACGGCCAATTTTTCGAAGGACAAAAAAAAGATCCTTTGGTTTTTTTGGCCAGCCGCCAATAGGCATCCGCAGCCAGTGGATCTCCCTCCATGGGATAAAGGATAATGTTCACCGGAACCCGGACCGGCAATTTCTGGATCGCCTCATTAAATAAACGGACCCGTTTTTTGCTGGATACTCTTGTTTGCCAGGGCTTGCTGCTGCCCATGGTCGGCAAACTGTCGGAAAGTAAAAATATGTTGTCCGGAGCCGGTTTCATCTCCCCTATGGCTTTGAATGCGTTTAACAGACTGGTTCCTTTCTCCGGAACCACCCGGTGCATGCTGTCTGCCGCAAGATTTAATGGGTCAACCTGACCGGCATCCAGCCAGACCCCTTTTGTTTTTTCAATCAAAGGACGTGCGGTATTGTTAAATGTATAGATTTGAAATTTACCGGTCGGTGGAAGGCTGGTAATCAGCCAATCCACGGTTTTTACCACCTGGCGCCATTTGGGGGCACGTAGTTTTTGGGAATTTTTTAGATTGCGCCGGCGAATGATCCCCACAATGGTTTCATCCAGCATGCTGGCGGAAACGTCTACCAGAATAAAAATTCGTTTGCCGCCCATTTTCAAATCGGTGAGATATTGTCGATCCCCGTGACCGGGAAACGGCCGTAACCTGGCCCCCAACTCATCCTGTGTTTTTGCCCCGCCCTTTAATCGCCGGAGTTCCTCTTCCAGTGCTTTTAAATCGGTTTTCAGCTTATTGATGTGTGTTTTGCTTGCCAGAGTATTCTTGTCCCGATCCGCCAGTTCCACCTTTTTTTCATTGAGTATGTCTATGATTTCACTGGATCTTCCCTGGGTGGTCACCCGTTCGGTCTGGATTTCCAAAAGGGCATTGCGGGTCCGAACCAGGTTCTTTTTCCCGACCAACACCTGTTCTTTCAATTTGTTCGCCTCGGCACGCAAATCCGACGTCACGGCTTTCCGACGAACTGCACCCTTGGCGTTTACCAGGACAAACAAAAGAATTATTGCCCCTAACCCGCAGCAAATGCAGTCGATAAAGGATAAGCTGAAAACATTTAATTTTTTACGTTTCATGGGGTTCCATACAGACAATGAGACGAAAGGTTTCTCCGGATGTCCCCAGACGAACGATTTGGCCAAGTTCCAGTGCCGTGCTTCCGTGAACCCGTTGATCGTTCACGAACGTTCCTTGATTGCCGGTATCCGTTAGGATAATCCTGTCTCCATCGCGGTGAACCGTACAATGATTTTTAGAAACGCCGGATGATTGCGCCCGAACAGACATGCCTTTTCCGGCCGGGTAAGGATCACTGCCTATGAAAAGAGGTTTTTGGGAGAGCGGATAGGCCGCGTCCCGAAAAAGCAGATGGGTCGGTGGCATCTTTTCGGGAACTTCATAAGCAATGGTTTGGGAAACTTTCGGTTCTGCCTGCCGCCAGGGGAGGCTGGTGAAAAAGGATGCCCCATTACCGGAGTGCCGATCTCCCAACTGGTCCCAGATCCGCAAAACACCCAAAGCGCCGGCGCCGGGTTCGAGTTCTATGATTTCACAATGATCAATTTCTGATAGTTTATCTTTTAATCCCGGTAGGCGTGCGATTCGATGGGTCAGTTGGAGGGCAATCAACAGGCTGTTTTTCCCGTGCGCATCTCGCATGTTTACAATCGAACGGCAGATGTCGTCATACACCGCCTCACTTTTTTGTTTCAGCAGGTCCCAGTGCAAGGGCGTTCGATAACGATGTCTTCCGTGTGATATTTCAAAAATAAACGATGACTGACTTTTAAAAATTTCCAGCGCAGCGGGTAAACGGTTATATATTTCCTGTTCGGTGACCGCCTGATGGAGCGGATCAAACCTGGTGGTGCGCACAAATTCTTCGGCAATGGATTCTACCCAGCCCCGGTATAAATGATCGAGATTAATTTCCTGGACGGTCACCGAATTTTCCCGAGTCAACTGTTCATCCTGACGGAGATAAACCATCTCAAACCGGTGCAAATGAATATCCAAATGCAGAAGCATGGCATCCGGAAAAGGATGAAATGATGCGGCTATGGGAAGAGAGACAAACCCGTTAACCGGAATGGACAGTTCCCGGGCCATGCCCAGTATAAGTCCCAGTTGTTCCCGATTGTAATAGTCGGGTACGGCGATAATCACCTCGTCGCCATGAATTTTAATATGTTCCCAGATGTGGGATAGGTGAGCACAGGCGATTTCAGCATGATTCTGCGCATGCCGATGCTTTTGTTTCAACGGCTCCGTATTCAATTGATCCCAGAACCTGTTGATGACCTGAAGCGGAAACAGGTGTGCCTTATTTGCTGCGGAATTTCCAACAAGCAGACGCTTTTTTTCCGGGATGGCAAACCCCGGGCTTTCTTGCTTGTGTCCGTCGACCTCCAATAATCTCGACGGTTCACCAGCGGCAGCCAAGATTCCGGCATCACTGAGTTCAAGTGCGAGAAGCGTCATTTAAGCACCCCAACAGATGAATTTTATTGTTTTTGTTGCATATGCAAATGTCTGGTTAATTTATCCTCACAATAGGCCTGAGTGTCCAACACATATCTTTCCTGCAGGAGTTGCAGTTGGTGCAGCATGAACATGAGAACAATACTGAGAAGAAGCGCGATCAGGGTGGAGTTAAACGCCACACCCAGACTTCGGGTAACACCGAAGATCTCTCCTTCAATGGCCTGGTGCGCCTGTCCGAGCGCATCTCCGATTCCCCGGACCGTTCCGATGAATCCGATGGAGGGAATGGCCCAGGCAATGTACCTGATCATAGACAGTTCGGATTCCAGCCGTTCGCCTTCGGCCGAGCAGTAGGCATGGGTGGCATCCGCAACATCCTGAACATTGCGGGTAGAGCTGAATCTCTGCAAACCCGCAAGCAACGCCCTTGGAAGCAATGCGTTCCGTTGATAAGGCGGCAGCGCCTGAATTTCCCGGGACAGCTCCCGGGTATCTTCAGGCAGGATTCGCACCCCCTCGGCCAGCGGAATCAAATCCCTCTCGATCAATGACCGCTGCTTTATGGTGGTAACGGCTTTAAACACCATAATGGCCAGCGCCCAGAACATCAGAATAAAACACGCTTCCTGCTCGTAGTCTCGAATCAACACATAGACCGACCGCTCTGTACTCAAGGTGTTGTCCTTTTGGATCATCGCGGCCTGCCGTTCCAGAATGGCATCGGCATTGGGACGGATGATGCCCACGTAAGCGGCATGAACAACAATGGTAATCAAAATCAGAGAGAATAGCTGGTAAATAAATTCCATGGATATGGGTAGTGTTTTTTTCATGATGAATTCTTTTAGTTAGTGCCTGAACGAAAACTGTCTTTTCCGCCGATATCTGCGTCAGACTCAAATTTTAATCCTCGAAATACTAACAGTATTACTGTGGTTAAAATTTTCGTCTTCCTTGATCTTAACGAAAAATCCTAGTTTTCGTTCGGGCACTAGTTAGTGTCCATTCATAAATGGTTATTTTTTTCACATGCCTTGATCTTGAAAAAAATCTGTCGTTCAAATATCGTACGGGAAATCCACCCCCTGATCTACCGGAATCTTTTCTGAAGGGACAAACGGCTTTATCTGTTTTGTGCTCTTTTGGGCATTTTTATCTTTTGTCAGGGTTTTCGATGGGGTTGTTTTTTCCTCGGCTTTTGGGAGATCATCGTTAGTAGCGGTGTTCGACCTTTTCTTTGGATCATTTTGTGCAAAATATATTCCCGAACGCTGAGTGGGTTCTTGGTTTTGTATCAGTGTCC
>JASFLX010000233.1:0-5036 GCA_050117895.1 Desulfobacterales bacterium
CACTATCTAGGAAAGGACGCTTTAGTTAGTGTCCATCCAGAAATGGTAGATTTTGGTCTTCGGCAAGGCCCGAGCGAGTTTTTAACCGCCCCGAAAACATCACGGGATCTCTGACAGGCATAGCGCGCTATGTCGAGGATTGAAAACGAGCGAAAACGCCGCCGGGGACCGAAAGATGCCGTTTATGGATGGACACTAGTTAGGATTCGTCCGTGCCCTTGCTAATCGCCTTTTTGAGTTCCCTTATTTCCTTTTTCAATCCCTTCAATTCATCCCCGGTTACAACATCCGCTTTTTTCATAAAATCTTTAACGGCTTTTTGCACCTTTTCTTCCAGCTTTTGTTGGGTTTGGTCATACCTTTTCTGAAGATCTTCTAAAAACTTCGTTCCTTCATTTTCAGACATTTTTCCTTTATTTACAAGCTCTTTGGCCAGATCTTCAACCTCATCCTTTGCGATTAAAGCAAGGCCGATACCCGTTAACATGGATTTTTTAATTATATTCAGCATGAAAAGCCCCCCTTAAATTAGTTCACTTCGTTCACAACTGGAATAATGGAAAAATGGAATGCTGGAATAATGCGTTTTGGTAATTGGGGAAATGCCCGCCTGTGTGTGTCCACACACAAAAAAATATTATTAAAAAAACAACATTCCAATATTCCAACATTCCGTTTCCAAGTTAAATATTTAAGCCTCAAAACCTATTTATTTTCAATAAACTAAAGAATTCCCGAAAAGCTTGAATCGTTTCTATTTCAATTTTCCGATAACAGCACTTGCAATGGTGTTTTTCTGAATCTCCTTTGTACCCTCATAAATTTCGGTAATCTTGGCATCCCGGTAAAAGCGCTCCACTTCATACTCTGCCATATATCCATACCCTCCCAGAAGCTGGATGGCTTCGTCCGCAACCTCCACGGCGGTCCGGGCCGCATACATTTTTGCCATGGATGTCAGTTTGGGATCGATGCGGCCCTGGTCAAAGTTCCAGGCCGCTTTGTAAGTAATAAGCCGTGCCAGCTCAATTTTCGTGGCCATATCGGCTAGCTTGTGCTGTGTGACCTGGAATTGAGCAATTTTTCTCCCGAACTGTTCTCTTTGTTTTACATATGCCAGTGCACGATCAAAAGCCCCTTGAGCAATTCCCAACCCTTGTGCGGCGATCAGTATCCTGCTCTCATCAAAAAATTCCAGAACATGGTAAAAACCCTTCCCTTCTTTTCCGATGAGGTTGGAAGCCGGAATTCGGACATCTTTAAAGTTAATCTCAGCCGTGGACATCATATGAATACCCATCTTATCCCCAACATCCGTAGCAGATACTCCTTTCCGATCCGCCTCCACAAGAATCAAGCTCATGCCACGGTATGTGGGTTTGCATTCAGAATCGGTCTGGCAGAGAACACAGAAAAAGGAAGCCAGTTCCCCGTTGGTGATGAATATTTTCGATCCGTTTATGATCCATTCCTCCCCATCCTTTTCCGCCGATGTATTCATGAAGGTAATATCGGAACCATAATCAGGTTCTGTAAAAGCACCGGCAGATAGTACTTCGCCCTCTGCAACCGGCGGCAAAAATTTTTCTTTGAGTTCATCGCTACCAAAACGTAAAATGCACTCTGACCCAAAACCGGCGAGAATCAGCGCACTGCCGATGGTGGAATCCCGGCTGCAGAACTCCTCGGCAACGAGGATGTTCTCCAGAACACCAAGCCCCTGGCCGGAATATTCTTCCGGAAAGTGAATGCCGATAAATCCGAGTTCAGCGGCTTTTTTCCATATTTTTTCCGGAAATTCGTGTTTTTTGTCGAGTTCAAGTGCAAGCTCCTTGTTAAACTCACCTTTGGCAAAGTCTCTTGCCGCTTTTTGAATCTCTTTTTGTGATTTGGTCAGCTCAAAATCCATACGGATACTCCATAGTGTCTTAATTGTAAATTTTGCTTGCCCAGTAAAATACAGAGTCAATTTCACAGGGGTGATTCTTATGGCAAAACTTTTTTCTTTGCAATATTCTTTGGACCAGGTTTGTCCGTGTTAGGCAATAAGATTTAGCATACACCCCGATCTATTGCAAGGCGTTTGAATCTTTTCAATCGGTTCAGTGGTTTTAAACATTATAAAAATAAAAGATGCTTGACTGATCCCTTCGCCTGACTTAATTTGTCTTCGTAGAAATTACAACTTTATTAACTTATCATCTTGGAAAGGAACAAGATAACATGCCGTTTTCAATCGCTCTTGCAGGAAAAGGAGGCACCGGTAAAACCACCGTTGCCGGACTGCTCATTAAATATCTGGTAAAGATGGACAAAACGCCTATCCTCGCGGTGGATGCAGACAGTAACGTAAATTTAAATGAAGTCCTCGGCCTTAAAGTGACCGACACCCTCGGCAATGCCCGCGAGGAAATGAAAAAAGGAATTGTTCCCGGCGGAATGACTAAAGACGTTTTTATTTCAATGAAACTCCAGCAGGCGATTGTCGAGGACGACGGTTTCGACCTTATTGTGATGGGACAGCCCGAAGGCCCGGGGTGCTACTGTGCGGCGAACACGCTTCTGATAAATTTTCTGGATAAGCTGGTCGGGAATTATCCGTATATCGTTATGGATAACGAAGCCGGAATGGAACATATCAGCCGGTTGACGACCAAAAATGTCGACATTCTTCTGACGATTTCCGATACCTCCCGCCGCGGGCTTCAGGCGGCCATGAGAATTAATGATCTTGCAAAAGATCTCAACATCGGTGTCTCAAAAAGCTATCTTATTATCAATCAGGCTAAAGAAGCTCCGTCCGATACGGTTCTAAACCTCATCAAAGATAATGGTCTGGAACTTGCCGGAACCATACCCGAAGATAATATGGTTTACGAATATGACTTAAACGGACGCCCGACCATTGAGCTGCCAGAGGACAATAAATCGGTTAAAGCAGCATTTGAGATATTTAAAAAAATCATCAAATAGTTTTTGTGGTTAAGATATGAAAAAAACAGGTTTGTTATATGATGAAAGATATCTGCGCCACGATACAGGTCCCAATCATCCCGAGTCGCCCCAAAGACTTCAGGCGATTTATCAGGGAATAAAAGAAGAGGGTCTTCTCCCTCAGTTGACTTTAATTCAGGCCAGGCGGGCAGATTTAAAGTGGATTGAAAGGATCCATTCAAAAAATTATATTAATCGCTTTGAAACCGCCTGTCGTTCGGGAGATTCCACCTTTGACTATCCGGACAACCAAATTTGCGCCGAAACTTTTGAGACGGCTCTTCTGGCCGTGGGAGGCATACTTGATGCGGTACGGCTGATCATGACCGGCAAATTAGATAATGTTTTCTGTGCGGTCAGGCCTCCGGGTCATCATGCTGAATATGACGCAGCCTTGGGATTCTGTTATTTTAACAACGTTGCAATAGCCGCCAGATACCTGCAAGAAAAATGGGGGATTCAACGGGTGGGAATCGTGGATTTCGACGTTCATCATGGTAACGGTACCCAACACCTTTTTGAAGAAGATCCTTCGGTATTCTATTATTCCATTCATCAACACCCGACATTTGCTTTTCCGGGAACCGGACGCGTTTTTGAAACCGGCAATGGCAAAGGGTTTGGAGCGACTCGAAATTATCCGGTGTTGCCGGGTCAGGGGGATAAAGAATACAAAGGTCTTGTGGAAAGAGATCTTGTGCCCGTTTTGGGCGCGTTCAGTCCTGAAGTGATCCTGGTATCTGCAGGCTTTGATGCCCATGTTGACGACGATATGTCAGATATTAATCTTTCAACGGAAGGATATTCAAGGATCATGCAAAGGATTGTCGCGCTGGCGGAAATGTACTCAAACGGAAGGCTGATTTCCGTCCTAGAGGGGGGATACTGCATAAAACGCCTTCCGGAACTGGCCGCAAACCATGTTAAAATTTTATTGAATGGCTAAATTTCAGATGGTTCGGATTTTTTTTTAGAGCCCCAAATTAAGCGGTTAAATTTAAAAAACTCCCCGACCCTCAAATCTTTAGCCCTTGGAGGATAATATGTTTATCAGCAAAACAATGACCCCAAATGCCGTCACCATTGACCCGGACACGGATATCTTACAAGCGCGGGGAAAAATGTCCGACAACAATTTCCGTCACCTTCCCGTGGTCGATGAGAATAATTTTCTCATCGGAATAGTTTCGGATCGTGATATCAGAAGCGTCTTACCCTCTTCCCATCTGGCTGATGACAACAGAACAGAAGAATTAAAACGTTTTTCAGGGGTAAAGATAAAAGATATTATGACAAAAAATCCCATCACTCTCTCTCCTTTAGATACCCTTCAAGACGCACTTATCCTATTGCAGAAAAAACATTTCGGAGCATTTCCCGTTGTCGATGAACAAAAAAAACTTATCGGTATTATTTCCGTGCGTGATCTTTTACGCGAGTTTATCAATGTCCTGGGGTTGGAAGAACCCGGAACTCTTTTATGTATCATCGTGGAAAATAAAATCGGGCAAATGAAAAAAATTGTCGATGCCATTACCGAGGAGCATGTTTCATTCGGTAGTGTTCTGGTTGCCAGATACTGGGAAAAAGGAAAACGGGCTGTTTTCCCATACCTTTTAACTCAAAATATTGCCCCGTTGAAAAGAAAACTAAAAAAGATGGGGTATACGTTGCTGGACCCCATGGACTGGTATATGGATCATTTACCCCAAAATGACTGAAGAAAAACACAGATCCAAAGATCACGATAAATTTCCGGATCCCCCTTACAAAGATCTTTATATATATTATCTTCAAGGCCGATTGAAGTCGAATAATAAAATATTCGGCAACCATTTTATCGGCAACTGGCAAGAGGATGAGTACTCTTTTCTTTTCTTCTCCAAACCCTCCCGTGATGAAGTGAAAAAAATATTAACGTCACACCCGGGTTTGACCCTTCTTGACGAATTTTATATGACATACGATCAATGGCATGGCGGCAAGATCACTCCCTTTAAGGTCGGCCGGTTCAGCATCGCGCCTTCTTGGCAAAATCAATA
>JASFLX010000234.1:0-5001 GCA_050117895.1 Desulfobacterales bacterium
GTCATTCGACCTTGAAGCAGTTTGACCCGTTCTTTCATACTTCGAAGTCCCATCCGCTTCTCTTTATCTAATTCGAGTTCCCGCGTCCTTACATCAAAACCTTTGCCGTCGTCTTCAATACGAAGGATGATATTCGGGTATGCTCCCACCATTTTGATGGTGGCTCGTGTGGCATGGGCATGTTTACGGATATTGTTCAGGCCTTCTTGAACCAAACGGTAAAGATGGATTTCAGTATTAGAATCAAAATTTAATTTATGTATACCGGCTGATTGAAAATCAACTTTTATGCCACTATTTTCGGAAAACTCGTCGCAATATATATCAAGCGCCTTCACAAGGCCTATTTCATCCAGAACCGGTGGCCGTAAATCATAGGCCAGATTCCGAACGGTTGAAATTGTCTGGTCGATAAGGTTGGAATATTTTGCCATCTTCACCTTTAATTCATGAGGGATTGCCGGTTGATCGCCGAAAATTAGATCACAGCCGATTTTCAGCGTAGAAAGGTTTTGGGCAATGCTGTCATGCAGTTCACGGGAAATCATCTGCCGCTCACGTTCCTGGGCTTGCATCAGCATTTGAGAGAGATTGAAAACAAGATCTTCGGCCCGCTTGAGCTCGGTAATATCCATGGCTGCCACAATAACCCCTTTGGATAAATCAGACGCATTCAGAGGACTTCCCTGAAGAAAGCATTGAATTTCCTTACCATATTGGGTTACCCACCGTGTCTCCAAATTTCCGACTCCCTTTTCCTCAATTTCCGAGTAAAACTCGTGACCGACACGGTTATACTCCTCCTCATCCGCATAGAGAACTTTGGTACTTTTTCCAACCAGGGAGCCCTCTTCGTAGCCCCAGATTCGGTCCATAGCCTTGTTGGCCCGTTCTATTATCCGATTTCGGACCAAACCAATCCCCACCGGAGAAGCAGCGAGTATTGCCTTCATGATCTGCTCCCTCTCCAACAGCTCCTCCTCGGCCCGCTTCCGGTCCGTGATGTCTCTGATAACTCCGCAGAGCACTTTCCGGTTTCTCAAGGTGAATGTACTGGAAGATATCTCTACAGGGAATATGGAACCATCTTTTTTCTTGTGGTATCGAACCGGAATTCTTGCGAGCTTTCCTTCAAGGGTTTGCCGGATGGTGATATCGGAATTCTCCGGTTCTGAAGTGATCTCTTGATGCCTTAACTTCAGGAACTCTTCCCGGCTGTAACCATAGAGACGCAATGCAGCGTCATTGACATCTATGAACTGACGGGTTTCCGCGTCAAAGAGCATAATCGCATCTGTTATGGTTTGGAAAAGATGCCGGTAGTTCTCTTCGCTTTCTTGTAACGTTTCTTCAGCCCGCTTCCGCTCTTCTATGTGCAGTCTGAGTTCCTCGTTGGCCTTTATCAGTTCGGCAGTTCGCGCTTTAACCCGTTGCTCCAACTTGTCGTGAGCATTGCGCAGCTCTTGTTCAGCTTGTTTGCGTTCCGTAATGTCCAATGTCAACTCAGTTGCGCCTACAATTTTACCCTTTGCATCCTGAATGGGATAGCCCCGGATAAACCAGGCTCTACCGTCAGGAGTGTATTTTTCTATCTCTTCAGGTTGACCCGTTTTCATGGCTTTTTTTAGTGGACAGTCCGGACAGGGCTTGTTGCGCTTGGGCCATATCTCATAACAAAAGCGGCCTAATAGTTGCTCACGGGTCATATTCACTGATTCACAGGCAGCCCGGTTGGCCCATAGGATTCTCATTTCAGTGTCTTGATATATAACATGCTCTACCAAGCTATTGAGAATTATCTCTTTTTCTTGTTCAAACTCCTGTAGCGGCTGCTCCGCCTTTTGGCGCTCAAGGGCTGCTTTTTCGAGTTCTTTAATCCGTTGTTCCAATTTTTCATAGGTTGGCTTTTGAGCCATTTGGATGGTCCTCCAATCAACTGGTTATTTTTTTCACATGCCTTGATCTTGAACGAAAATCCTTATTTCTGGATGGACACTAACTAAAACCTAAAACCAGTTTCAATTGTTATCGAAACCGGCAAAATATTTTACCTGAGTTGAGCGATTTTTTTTGAAGAGATGTGCTGAAATCTTGATGTAGCAAGGTTCACAAAAACCGCCCCGAAAAGAGATCGGGATCTCCCATAGGCATACCCATAGATCAGTCGAGGATTTTTCCGGAGCCTTAATGCGCAAGAGGTCGGTGTAGATCGAACAAAAAATCGCTCAATTCAGTTTTTATAATGGCAGAATTAAAAAAGGCCTCAATTACAGATATTCTTGTAAAAAATCAAGAACATTTTAAATAAAATAATGAACGCGGGGGATTTGCCAGGAAAAGATCATAAAATAGAATATGGCATCCCACCGAATTAGAATTCCGATGTGCTTACTCCGGTGATACGGTGACCGCTTCACCTTGTGATCCTTGCAATTCAATCGCTTAGGGCGCTTCTTCCGTGGAATGATCCCGTGCAATCAGCATGTAAATTGACGGGACAACAAAAAGGGTGAAAAAGCTGCCAATGGCCATGCCGCCCACGATGACCAGGCCGATGGAGTTTCGGGCCTCGGCTCCTGCGCCGGTGACAAGGGTTAACGGGAAATGACCGGCAATGGTGGCCCCGGTGGTCATGAGAATCGGGCGCAACCGGGTTAAGGTTCCCTCTCGAACCGCCTCATGTTTGGATCGTCCCTGTACCTGGAGCTTATTGGCAAACTCCACAATGAGAATGCCGTTTTTGGACACCAGACCCACCAGGGTTACAAGTCCCACCTGGGAATAGATATTGAGGGTAGAGGTCCAGCCGTGGGTCCAAAACGGAATATTGGGATCCGGCATTTTAAGGAAAGTGAACACCAGTGCACCGAACATGGCCAGTGGCACCGACCCGGCAAGGATGACAAAGGGATCGCGAAAACTGTTAAATTGGGCAGCCAGCGCTAAAAAAATAAGCACCACGGCCAGCCCAAAAGCGGGCAGGAATTTATTGGCTTCCATGCGAAGCTGACGGGACTCTCCCGTGTAATCGATCACGTAGCCTTTTGGAAGAATTTTTGCCGCTTCATCTTCAAGATACCGAAGCGCTTCATTCAGGGGGCGTACCGACACGCCGCTGATCTTTACGGCATTTAACTGTTGAAATCGGTTCAAGGAGCGCGGCACGGTGGTATTACGAATGGAAGCAACCGTGCTGAACGGTACCAGATTTCCATCCGGGCCGGTGATATAGATGTTATTGAGTTGTTCCGGGTTGAGTCGATCCACCCGTTTGATCTGGGGAATGACCTTATAGCTGCGGCCGGCGATGTTAAACCGGTTCACGAAATCTCCCCCCAGCATGGACGCCATATCCAGCCCCACCTGTTCAAGATTGAGGCCCAGATCCGCCACCCGGTCACGATCAATAACCAATTCTGCCTGCGGCTGATCAATTTTGACGTCAATAATGGGGGGGAAAGCAAACAAACCGCTCTGAATGGCCTTGAGCTGAATCTGCCTGGCAAAGGAGAGGATCCGTTCCGATTCAGCCGTGGAAGCTATGACAAACTCGACGGGAAACTCACCGCCCCCGGGAAGCGCCGGCGGGGTTACCGGAAGCACTCGAACCCCGGGTATGGCATGCAATTTTTGCTGTACTTCAGGCAGAATCTGAAAAATCGTCCGTTCTCGTTCGCTCCAAGGAACGGTGGCCATACCGCCGAATCCGGAGGAGGGCATGGTCAACTGAAACGTGTGATCCGTCTCCGGTATACTGAAGAAAATCCGGTTGACCGCGGCTGCAGAATGACTGGTCTGGTCAAGGGTTGCGTTGGCTGCAGCATCGATGATGCCGAAAATCACCCCCTGGTCCTCGGAAGGAGCCAGTTCTACCGGAGACATGATAAACATAGGAATGGCAAGCAAACTCACCACTATCCACACCATGTAGACCGCCGGCCGTGCATTAAGGGTAACATCCAGTAATCGTCCGTATGCGTCTTTGAGACGGCCGAATCCCCGGGAAATTTTTCCGGCCAGCCCTCGTTCTTCGATTCCCGGTTTCAGTAATTTGGATGCCATCATCGGGGAAAGCGTCAGTGCCACCACACCGGAAATGGTCACCGCACCGGCAAGGGTGAACGCAAACTCCCTAAAAAGAGTTCCGGTAAGCCCTCCCTGTAAAGCGATGGGAATGTAGACCGCTGCCAGGGAAACGGTCATGGCAATGATAGGGCCTACAAGTTCACGGGCCCCCAGGATTGCGGCATCAAACGGCGAAAGGCCTCTTCTCAGATGACGTTCCACATTTTCCACCACCACGATGGCGTCGTCCACCACAAGGCCCACGGAAAGCACGATGGCAAGCAGGGTGAGCAAGTTAAGGGTAAAGCCAAACACCTGCATCAGAAACACCGCGCCGATAAGAGACAGAGGAATGGCGACCACGGGGATTAATACGGATCGAAAGGAACCGAGAAATAGAAAAATAATGATTACAACGATAAGCAGGGTTTCTCCCAGCGTTTTGGTCACCTCACGAATGGCGTTTTTGATGTATTTGGTGCCATCGTAAGCAATGCCCCCTTCCATGCCCGTGGGAAGTTCCTTTTGGATTTCTTGCATCTGGACCCGAATCCGGTTAATGACATCCAGGGAGTTGGCGTTTGGCAGGGGCCAGATGCCCATAAATACTGCGGTTTGACCTGAAAAACGCACTTCGGTATCATAGTCTTCCGCTCCCAACACGATGTCTCCGATATCCTCAAGTCTTATAATGGCGCCATCCTGCTGCCGGATAACCAGCCGTTTGAATTCTTCCACGGAACGCAGGTCCGTATCGGCAGTCAGATTCACCTGAATCAACGCTCCTTTGGTGCGGCCCACAGCGGCAAGGTAGTTGTTGGCGGCCAGGGCACTTCGCACCTGAACCGGGCTGACGTTAAACGCAGCCATGCGATCGGGCTTCAACCAGATGCGCATGGCAAATGTCCTTCCGCCGAGAATTTCGGCACGCTGCAC
>JASFLX010000235.1:0-4960 GCA_050117895.1 Desulfobacterales bacterium
TCCATTATTTAATATTGATAAACCGATTGGATGCGCCTTTCCTCTAACAGTGCCCATGGGATCGAGCGCTGCAAACCGGACCCAAGCGCCCTCCGGGCATATAAAAAAATGGCAGGTGCGCCACATAGGACCTCCCCCAACAAATTAAACCCTGAACGAAAGGCCTGCTATCGTGGGCATAACATCACAATTCACCTGACCAGTTACAGCCTGCGGCTTCCACAGCCAAATGATTGTGAATGGGGTCAAACCTTGATTATTGATTAAAATGAATTGACACTTCTCATGGATGTTGCTAATAGTTCAATATTACAAGACCATTACCCCATAGAATTTAAGGGCGCTTTGAAGCACATTTTACCCAGGAGGAACGACCGCCGTGACATCTTTTTAGGGGATGATGACCATTTTATAGGGATTCAATTATCTGCCGCGAAGCGGCTTACTTAAACCTCCGCATGCACAGGACGCTCATAAACTCGCGCCTGTGATTCAAGCGGTTGGGCGTGATAGAAGTGAACAAAGGAGCGACCTAAAAGCTCCAACCTGATCAGCCCAGAGTCATAAAATATAGTAGGAGGTTTTAGGTGTTCTCAAACAAAAGTGGCGATAACAAGGGAACTATTGCAGAGGTGCTCCGTATACGGAAAGATCGGGAAAAAAGTTATCGGGAACGTGCTCTCAAACTTTTTCCCAAAATTTGTGGGCGTTGTGGGAGAGAATTCAGTGGAAAGCGGTTGCGTGAACTCACAGTACACCATAAAGATCACAATCATGACAACAATCCACCTGATGGAAGTAACTGGGAGTTGTTGTGTATTTATTGTCACGAAAATGAACATGCCCGCGACCAAGTTGCCGATGCTTATTCTACCGAGTCTAGTGGTGAATCCTCGGATGATAACTTTAGCCAAAATCCTTTTGCAGGGTTAGCTGACTTAATGAAAAATAAGAAAACCAAACGAAAAGAGTAAAGAGGATATTTTTAAAAAGTGAGCTTAGGCCCAACAAAACGCTACACTGGATCGGAAACAGCGGTGCGTTTTTCTTTGACAGTATGGAGGTCGGCCAGTGAGTTCTCCGTTCGCCGTGCCCGTACGGAGGAGGTAGAAATTTATGAAAGCTAAGGATTTAGATAAAAAATTTGATAATAAAGAAAATATTACCGAGTTCTTAGATTTGTCAAAGGCTAAAAGACCTGGACAAGAGCAAAAAAGAGTTAATGTAGATTTTCCGGTATGGATGATCCATCGTTTGGATAAAGAAGCAAAGCGTCTTGGAGTGCCCCGGCAATCAATTATCAAAATTTGGATCGCTGAAAGATTACAGAGAACATCCCCCTAAATTGGATTCGAACCTGTCAGTGCACCAGACAGAAAGAGGCGGCGCACTTTATCATTTACCATTTTTTTCGTTTAATAGACTTTTTTGCTTTTTTCAATATCTTCGTTTCCTTCCTGCTGGTGACTTCTGCGTTCTGCATATAAAAAAAGCTTGAACTATAATTCAAATATAATTATATTATCATTATGAAAAAAATATCGTTTGTTTGGGACGAAAAGAAAGCTGATGAAAATCTTAAAAAACACAAAATTTCTTTTGAAGAAGCCCAAACCGTTTTTTCCGATCCAAATGCAAGAATGATCTTTGATCCTGATCATTCAGTGGATGAAGACAGATTTATTCTCCTTGGAATAAGTGCTGCTTTGCGAATACTTATTGTTTGCCATTGCTTTCTGGAGGATGATCGAATTATAAGAATTATTTCAGCTCGAAAGGCTAATAAAAACGAGCAAAAACAATACGGAAGTTTCTTATTATGAGAAAAGAATACGATTTTTCAAAGTCTGTAAAAAATCCTTATGCCAAATACCTTAAAAAGCAGGTAACACTCCGGCTGGGTGTTGATGTCATCGATTATTTCAAAAAGCTGGCTGAGGAAACCGGGGTACCCTATCAGAATCTTATCAACTTATATCTCCAAGATTGCGCTCATTCGCAAAAAAAACTGAAGCTGAAGTGGACTTCCTAATATATCTGCTAATGCAGAACAATGGCATTGAGGTGGACTCGGAAAAGCCATCGCATTTTTAGCTTTTAAGACTGCCCTCATAAAACTTATATTTTCCAAGGTTTTCTTGGCTTTTCCCCGCGCACTCATTCCCACCGTTCTGCCTCGTAAAAATATTTCTGGGCTCTTGATTCCATATGATACACGTGTTATTATACGTGTATCGTGAAGGAGGTGCTTGTAATGCAAAAAAAACTCACAGTGACCATAGACGAAGAGGTTTATGAAGGCTTGCGAAAAGTCATTGGGCCACGAAAAATCAGCCGTTTTATTGAAGATTTAGTTCGCCCCCATGTTATAAAAAAAGATATGTATGCTGCCTATAAAGAGATGGCTGCTGATCAAATCAGGGAATCTGAAGCCCTTGAGTGGGCCGAAGGCACGATTGGAGATTTGGGTTATGAAGAGAGGTGAAGTATGGTGGATTAATTTCGATCCTTCCGTCGGAGGTGAAGTCCGCAAACAGAGACCAGCCGTCATCGTAAGCAATGATGCTGCCAATCATTATCTGAACAGAGTTCAAGTCGTACCCATAACGAGTAATGTTGATAAACTTTACCCGAGTGAAGCATATCTGACGTTTCTTGGTAAAAAGGCTAAGGCGATGGCAGATCAGCTTACCACAGTTAGCAAAAAGCGGCTAATCAATTCAGCAGGGTCGATATCTTACACAGAGATGGAAGATATCGGCAAAGCCATCACCACTCAACTTGACCTTTAAGGCAGAACAAATCACTTGAGCGAAGCGCGAGAAAGCAGTGCCTGTTCGGTAGCGCCTTGGTTTTTGAAAGCTCAGAGCACACCCGCTCAGTTCGTCGTAAGACTGATATAATGAAAGCTAAGATCAAATAGGTGCCTTATGGCTGAAGAAATAAAAAACCCGAACAGTTCAGGTGTCGACAAAGGATTGGTTGCCATGTTCATTAAGATGTCACCGGAGCAACGGCTAAAGGCAAATGATAACGCGATACGTGCTATTTTGGAATTGAGAAATGCATACCAACGCCAAAAAAACAGCAAGTGCAGACCTAAGCGCAATAATTGAAGGTTTAATAAAGGCAGATGTTAAGTTTATTCTTGTCGGTGGCCTTGCTGCAGTTGTTCAGGGAGCTCCAGTCACAACCATGGATGTGGACATTGTATATAATCGATCTTCCGAGAATATCTCGAAACTCTTTACATTTTTAAAATCAATTGATGCAATCTATCGTCGTCCGGACAATAACATTATAGTGCCAAAAAAAGGAGACTTTTCGGGGATGAGGCATGCGCTTTTTTCGACCCGTTTAGGACCACTTGACGTTTTGGCATTTATCGAACAAGAGAAAACCTATGAAGATCTCTTGAAGCACACAGTAGAAATTGAGTTTAGAGGTCATACTTTTCATGTTCTCAATATAAAGACGCTGATAGAACTTAAAAAAACTTCCAAAGACCCTAAAGACAAGCAACGACTCCCTGTTCTTGAAGAAACATTGCGGCAGTTGGAGAATGAAAAATAATAATACCCAACAAATCACTTTACTTGACAATTTACCATGCGGGCATCTTGAAAGTGAGTTGAACCGTTCTCCGATACCAGAAAGGATCGAAAAGAATTGTCTGGAAAACCGAAGGATCTTATCGCTGAAAAGCGAATATTAAGAACAATTATGGTGATTCGAGACAAAAAGGTCATATTGGATTCTGACCAAGCTGAACTATACGGAGTTGACACAAGGCCCCTTAATGAGCAAGTCCGCCGAAATATCAATAAGTTCGCGTGGCCCGACCCCGATGGCCAAATTGACCGATTAGAAGGAGGCTTAATAATGACAGATCAGAAATGGGTAACCACTTCTGCCGGTGTAAAAATGCCGCGGATTATTTACGGCACGGCCTGGAAAAAGGACCGCACGGCAGACCTGGTCGTGAAAGCCATTCAAGCAGGCTTTAGAGGAATTGATACCGCTTGCCAGCCCATACACTATAACGAGCCCCAAGTGGGAGCAGCGCTTCAAAGACTGAAAGACCATGGTATCGAACGTGAGGCTTTGTTCCTGCAAACCAAATTCACCCCACTTCCTGGTCAGGATCCAAGACAAGTGCCATACGATAAAAATTCCCCGGTTGAATTGCAAGTCGCCCAATCTTTTGAGACGTCGAAAAAAAACCTGCAAACCGAATACGTAGATTCTCTGGTACTTCATTCACCATTGACACCCCATACGCTTTTGATGAAGGTATGGAACGCCATGGAAAAAATTCAAAAGGCTGGTGGAGCGCGTCAGTTGGGAATCAGCAACTGTTATGATACAGAAGTGATACAGTCACTTTATGCCGATGCCAACGTAAAGCCAGCGGTTGTACAAAACCGGTTTTATCAGGAAACGGGGTATGATGCAGACTTGCGTCACTGGTGCGCTGATCATGGAGTTATTTACCAGAGTTTTTGGACCCTTACTGCAAATCCTCATATTCTGGCCAGCAATACCGTTCGAACCATTGCTCAGAAGTATAAAAGAACTGAAGCGCAAATCTTTTTTCGATATCTCAGTCAATCGGGCATTGTGCCTCTTACCGGAACGACCTCTGAGCAGCACATGAGGGAAGACCTCGGCATCTTTGATTTTGAGCTTTCCTCCGAGGATTTAAAGAATGTGAGTCTCCTGCTAAATCGGAGATAACCTGTCACCGCACCTGACATCAAAAACCTGTCGGTCTTCGGTACCGGCGATTTCTAATTTATGTCTCGTGAGAAACCATCTCAAAAATAGGATTTTGGCTCAAGGTCAAGGCGGGACCGAGTTTCAACCCGCCCCGAAAACATCACGGGATCTCCGACAGGCATACTCAAGTATGTCGAGGACTTGAAACCAGGGCCTAACACAGAGATTGGGGAAAAAGACT
>JASFLX010000236.1:0-4953 GCA_050117895.1 Desulfobacterales bacterium
AAGGGCGCGCTTTATTTTTTTAAGTTCTTCCATCAGATTTTTTCTGGTGTGAATCCTCCCTGCAGTATCTATAAGCACCACATCCGCACCTCTTGCCATGGCCGCTTCAATTCCGTCATAAGCAACGGCAGCGGGATCCGACATTTCCTGATGTTTTACAAATTCTGCACCTGCTCTTTGAGCCCATATCCCAAGCTGTTCGATGGCCGCCGCCCGAAACGTGTCGGCGGCGGCGATGATAACCCTTTTCCCCGAAGCCGCAAATTTTGCCGCCAGCTTCCCGATGGTCGTTGTTTTACCCACGCCGTTTACGCCGATGACCATTATGACATGTGGGCGGGTGGTGATTTTTTGTGGGGAAGGTTTTTCCGAATTCAGTACTGCAAGTATTTTTTCTTTAAGCGCGGTTTTGAGCTGATCCGCGCCGGATATTTCTGAAGATCTTTTTGAAATACTTTGTATAAGATCCATGGCAGTCTTGACACCAATGTCCGAAGTGATAAGAAGTTCTTCAAGTTCTTCCATCAGTTCATCGTCAATTTTCCGGTTGCCTGCAAGCAGTTCGTTAATATCTGTTGTAAGAACTGTACGGGTTTTTGAAAGGCCCTTTTTCAGGCGGTTTAAAAAACCGGTTGATTTTTCTTTACCTTCCTCCATTGAGGAAGGCGGAATGGTATGGTCTTGAGTCTTGGTTTCGGCTTGAGATGCTTCCCGGGCAGGAACCGTTTCCGTATGCGTTGCATCTTTGTTCTTTTTAAACCAGGTGAATGCCATAACCCAATTTATCCTTCCGCCTTCTGCAGGTTTACCGAAACAATCTTGGAGACCCCCTTTTTTTCCATAGTGATTCCGAATAGAGTATCGGCAAATTCCATGGTCCTTTTATTATGGGTGATCATAATTATTTGAGATTTATCTCCAATGATCTGAAGCAGATCATTGAAGCGAAAAACATTCGTATCATCGAGAGACGCATCAATTTCGTCCATGAGACAGAAATATGCCGGTTTAATTAAAAAGATGGAAAAGATCAATGCGATGGCTGAGAGTGCTTTTTCTCCCCCGGAAAGAAGGCTCATTCTTGTTAGTTTTTTCCCCGGAGGATGAATCATGAACTCTACACCGGTTTCAAGGGGATTGTCCGGTTCCGTCATGATGAGTTTGGCGGAGCCGCCTTCGAAAAGACGGGGAAACACCTCATTCAATTTGATATTGATCTCATCGAAGGTCTTGATAAATCGTTTTTGTGTGATCCGGTTTATCTTCTTGACCACTTTATGAAGGTCGTCGATGGCTTTTACAAGATCGTCGCGCTGTTCATTCAGAAACTCAAAACGGTCTTTGAGTTGTTCATATTCCTTTATGGCTCCGAGATTGACATCTTCGATATTTGCAATTTTTTTTCTGAGCCGAAGAAGTTTGTCTTCCATATCATCTATGGATATGTCCGGGGAATTTGCCGTATGGTCAAATTCCGATTTAAACACCGATAACGGACTGTGATAAGTTTCTTCCAGGCGGTTGGCGATGTTATCCCTTTTAATGCGCCGCTCTGATTGTTCCAGCTCGAGCAAGCGAATTTTTTGCACGGTTTTTTCCCGCCGGGTCTGTATGTCCGATATGATACTGTCACTCTCTTTCAGCTTTGTGTCGATGGCCGTGTATACTTCCTCATTTTTTTCCAGTGCTTGCTCAAAGCGCTTCATATCTTCATATCTGCCGTAAAGCATCTGTTCATATTCTTGTGTTTTTTGTTTAAGAGAGGTCCTTTTTTGTTCTTTCCGGGTAATATCCCGGGAAAGCTGTTCGAGCCGTTTTATCCCATCATTATGATATTCTTTAAGCCGCCTTAAGGTGTGATTATGGTTTTCCAGTTTGGCGGTTAACGAGGTCAGTTTAAGCTTCAAATCCACGATTTTTTGATCAAAGGTTTCCATTTCAGATGAGACAGCGGCGATGTGTTCCAGTTTTTCGGAGACCCTTTCCTGAGCATTTTTAACTTGATTTTCGATGTTCTTAACCGTCTCGTTGTATCTGGCCATTTCTTCATCAATATCGCTCTCTTCCCCCAGAAGACGTTCTTGCTCCAGACGGACGATTTCAAGATGTCTTTGGGCGTGTTTAAGGTCCTCGGTTGCTTTGTAAAGGTCTTTTTCCGCTTCCACTTCGTGGTGCTCGGCTTTTTTCTTCAACGCCTGAAGCTTTTGCAGGCCGTTTTCAATGCCCCAAACTTGAGATTCCAGTTCTTTTTGATTCTGACAGGCGGTTTCATATACCTGATTTAATCTTTGGATCTCAAGTTCTATGTTTTTAATCTCCTGCTTTTTTGCAAGGATTTGTGATAATTTTTCTTTACTGCCGCCGACCATGACGCCCTGATGGGAAATCAAATCGCCGTCTTTGGTCACAATGGTCTGCCATACGCCATTGCTGTTGAATATTTTTATGGCCTCTTCAATATCAGCGGTAACCACCACATGCCCTAAAAGTGCTTCTGTGACCGTTTCAAAACCCTCTTTAACGGAAACATGGTTCAACAGCCTTTTTTGATCGTCGGGTTTTCCCGTGTCGTCATACCCTATGGCTTTGACAGACGAAACAGGGATAAAGCCTCCGCGCCCCTCGCCGGTCGTTTGGAGATAGTCGATGGATCCCAGGCCTGCTTTTTGATCCTTGACAATAATGTACTGCAATGATTCTCCAAGAACCGCTTCCACTGCAGTTTCATAGGAAGGTTTCGGTTCCACGATGTCCGCCATCAGTCCTAAAATACCATTACGGTCATGGATTTCTAATTCTTCGGGCGACACACCGTCTTTATCGCGCCTGTTTTTTTTCATTATGGCTCGAACGCCGTCTTTGTACCACTCGAAATTGTCTTCCATTTTCTTTAACGCCGTATGGGATGACCTGGCCTGGTTTTTCTCAAGATCAACGGTTTGAACCCGCTTCACCTGCTCTGCAAGAGATTTGTTTTTTTCTTCGAGCTTTTTTTTGATCCTGTTAAGACGATCGTTCAAATCATGGATCTCTTTTTTATATGAATCAAATTTTTGTTGGACCGTTCCTTTTTTCTCCCGGAGTTTTTCCACTTTCCGATGGGTTAAGGCTTCTTCTTCATCTTTGATTTTAAGTTGTCTTTTAAGACTTTCTTTGTTGCTCGTAGCGTTTTGATAGATATTTTTGTATTGGGCTTCCCGGGCCACCAGATCCATGAGATCCGCCTTACATGTTTCAAGCTCTTGATTCAACACGGAGATGCGATCTTTAATGTTTTGCGAGGCGGATCGCTCCTGGTCGATGGTCGACCTTACGGTCTCTATTTTACCATGAATGTCTATATTTTGGCTTTCAACCTGAGCCACTTCGGACGTTAAGTCGCGGTTTTTTTCTTCAAGGTTACGATGAGCGGATTCAAGTTCTTCACATTCGCTCTTCAACCGTTCCACATCTTTACGAAAGTGGTCTATATCATTTTCCATACGGTCGATATTGCGCTGAGTTTCGAATATGCAGGATTTTTGGTTCGAGATCTCCTGATTCTTCTCCGAGCGTTGAAACTTGATCTTTTCAACTTCCGCGTCGAGCTTTTTCAATCTGGATGTATTTTCAACGTCTGTGTCCTTTAAATTTGTTAATACCCTGTCGGTTTCATCAATTTTAAGTGTGTAGTCATCATAGTAATGCAGGGCAATGCCGATATCGAGTTCCCTGATGCGCTTTTGATGCTTTTTGTACCGTTCGGCCTTTTTGGCTTGGCGTTTAAGGCTGGCTATCTGCCGCTTTATTTCCGAAATGATGTCTGTAACCCGCAAAAGGTTCTGGTTTGTGGCCTGGATTTTACGGAGCGCTTCCTTTTTACGGCTCTTGAACCGTGTAATTCCTGCTGCTTCTTCAATAAAAATTCTTCTTTCCTCGGGTCCGGCATCCGTAATTATGCCGATATTCCCCTGTTGTATTACGGAATAGGATTTGGTCCCCATGCCGCTTCCCATAAATATATTATGTATATCCTTAAGCCGGCATTGTTGTTTATTGATGAAGTAGGCGCTTTCTCCGGACCGGTAAAGGCGCCGGGTTAACATGATTTCGGTAAAGTCCTTGAATTCTTCGGGAGCATGGCCGTTGTCGTTTGCTAGGGTTAAGGAGACTTCTGCCATATTCACTGCCGGTTTTCCGTTTGTACCTGAAAATATCACGTCTTCCATGGATTTCCCACGGAGCTGTTTGACGCTCTGTTCTCCCATCACCCATTTTATTGCATCTACGACATTGCTTTTGCCGCAACCGTTCGGACCCACAACCGCAGAAATACCTGGAGGAAATTCAATACTGTTTTTTTCAACAAAGGATTTAAATCCGTTGAGTTCCAGTTTTTTTAGCTT
The DNA here is from genome assembly GCA_050117895.1 of Desulfobacterales bacterium. GTDB lineage: Bacteria > Desulfobacterota > Desulfobacteria > Desulfobacterales > UBA11574 > S5133MH16. The sequence goes on from JASFLX010000236.1 coordinate 4,386, forward strand.
CATGCGATTAAATCTCCTATTTTACCAAAATTCTGCAAGCCTCGTATCGGCCGGATATGCAAAACATCAATACCTCATTTATGGATGGACACCAACTAATTTATCCTCTGTGTCTTTGTGCCATTGGTGTAAGTGTTTTTCATTCCGATTTTTTCCAGATTAGATTTAACCGTTATAAATAACAGGAATTTATCAGCTTGTAAAGGGAAAAACACAACAGGCGGTATAATTTTAGCTATCTGAGTACAATATGTGGTGGAATATGCGAATTTGTCATTGGGTCCCGAAAAAAAATACTATTCTTTATGGAATTAATAATTGCAAGCTGCTATATGTGCAAGGCATTTTTTCTGTTTGATCGCCAACCTCGGCGTTTCCGGCCCGGCCCGGGCAGCCTGACGAGTTTAGAGGATAATTGAGGAGTCGAGGAGTTTTTTAATCTAACCGCTCCATAAATAATCCGCAACGACACCGTACAAACTCATTCATAAGGGCCCGTAACGAAAAAACAGTGTATCAATATTTAAATAAATAGCTTAGGTAGATAACATTTTTTATTTTTACATTG
>JASFLX010000237.1:0-4939 GCA_050117895.1 Desulfobacterales bacterium
AAACTCTCCAGGAATATGGACATAAAGACCGAGAAGGTTATGATGCTGAAGTGCGTGTTGCTTGATGCTAATATTATTCTCTTATTGCAGGTCCGGATTAGAATGTGATTTCTGGGAGAAATCAAAGGTTAGTCAAATCGCGATGAATGTTTGAAAATCCAACCCATTGGAACGGGTCAGATTTGTGTGTATCCATTAAGTATCACAAGCTTGGTTCTTTTTCAGATATATCTTTGGAACACAAGATATCTTTGGGACTAAGAGTAAAGAAAAAACTTCACCGTTATGCTGATAAAATCATTTTCTGACTTTTAGGGTAAGAGACTCTTGAGGAGTCTAAACAATTCATCGTGAATTTAAAACCAGCTTGGATCGAAACAAAATTATACAAGACGTTGTGTTGACGGGATGACCAGATTTTCATTAAAATGTTGAAACTGAGTGATAGACAGGTTGCTATTATCATATCAACTTGGAATCATTAGATATCTCAGACTGAGAGCCAATATGTATAACAAAAAGGCAAATCTTAGATTCTACTGAATGTATTCTTGTAAACGAAAAGTCTCTAGTATCATATATGGTCATCCGTTTTTAAGGATCGTGATTTCGATAGATCAATCAATTTTCTTTTCCCTTCTAATTTATCTTTTGACGAGACAATTTGTTGAGATCCGCCTGTCTTCAACATTCACCAAGACAATTATAAGCGGAAATCATCAATGAACTTGGATGCTTTATGTTTGACTGAGTGGCATGTCTCTGATATTGGGGTGAATATTTACCGATGGCAATCAATGCTAAGCATAACAAATAAAATCAAAATAAAATGAATATTAAGTTAACAAAGCTAATGGGGATTGTTGCGTGCTTGAATTTATCGGTTCTGTTGGTGTTTTCTGTCCCCTTTGATGGCCAACAAAGCCAAAGGCAATTTAAGCCCCTCAATCTCATTAACCAAGCATTCGCTCAGAGTGCACCAAGCAAAAATGAACGTGATATTGAAAAAAAGAATGTATTGTTTATCAATTCTTATCATTCTGGTTATTTATGGTCTGATAATGTTGATAGGGGTATTCAATCTGTCTTGGGAGACAAAAACATAGAAATTTTTACCGAATACCTGGACTCCAAGAGATATACTGGACAGGATTATTTCAATCAGAAGAAAAATATTATCCGGTATAAATACAGCACCACTAAAATTGATGCGATTATTGTGTCTGATCACCATGCCTTTAATTTAATGCTGGAAATGAGAAAAACGTTTCATACAGACGTCCCCCTTGTGTTTTGCGGTATTGACCGGATTGATCCGGATAGCATTGCGAATTATGCACCCATATATGGTCTGGAAGAGAGGGATGGAGGGATCCAGAGCACTCTGAATTTGATTCTTTCGATACATCACGACATTTACAAAATATTTTTTGTTGCGGACCAGACTTACAGTGCCAAAGTTATGCTTAAGTATGTTAAAGAAAGAGAGCCTTTTTATAAAAAAGCTGTGAAATTTGATTATCTGATCAACTTGAGCAAGGCGGAGCTAAAAACAGCATTAAAGAGCTTACCGCCAAAATCAGTTGTGATGTGGTTACATTTTATTAAAGATAGAGACGGAGAGCTATTTTCAGTAACAGAAAGTCAGTCATTTATTGCCAATAATGCGTCGGTTCCAGTGTATACTTGTTGGGGGTTTAGCGCAGATACCGGTATTGTGGGGGGAAGTATTATTTATGGATTTACTCAAGGCCAGAAGGCCGCCCAAATCGTCGTGAAACTTTTCAATAAAGAGGATATAAAGTCTGTCCCAATTTATCAACAAGCACCTTTGACCAATATGTTCGATTACAAGGTAATGAAGCGCTTCAATATTGGATTAAAGGATGTTCCCCAAGGCAGTGTCATATATAACAAGCCATTTTCCGTATATGAAGAATACCGATGGCAGATTATTAGTATTGTCATTCTGGTTATTGTTCAGGCGTTACTGTTGGGTTTTCTTTTCATAAACCGTGCAAAACGCAAGCAGGCGGAGGAAGACGTACACAAGAGCTACGACTACCTGAAGCACCTGACCGATTCCATTCCCGATGCCGTCTTCTCAGTTAAGATGCCGGAACGAACTATTGAGTGGGCCAATGATTCCTACCAGGTCCTGGGCTATGAACCTGAAGACTGTGTGGGAGAATCAACCGAGAAGTTCTACAGAGATCCCGGTGATTATCAGGCCTTTGGCGCTTTACTGGCGGATGCCATTCAGGAGCGTAAAGAAATCTTGTCCGCCGAGGCGCTGCTGCGCCGAAAGAATAGAGAGTTCTTTCCAGCGGAGATTAGGTCCACAGTTTATAGAAAAGATGGCGAGGTGGTCAGTGTAACCTCCCTTGTGAGAGATATCACCGAGCGCAAAAAGGTGGAAGAGGCGATAAAAGACAGTGAAGAAAAATTCCGGAACTTGATGGAACAATCTCCGTTTTCTATACAGATTATTAAACCTGATGGGCGAGTAGATCAGTTCAATAAAGCGTTCATGGATCTCTGGGGTATCTCTGAGGAAACACTGCCGGAAGTTCTTGAAAAGTATAACGTATTCGAAGATGAAGAGGCCAAGAAACTGGGGGTTATGCCACTTATTGAAAAGGCGTGCAGGGGAGAGACCGTGATACTGCCAGAGATCGAATATGATGCGCACAGAACCATGGAAAATCTCGAGATAGTCAGTACTGGCAGCAAAAAAGTTTGGATTAAGGTGCGATTGTATCCAATCAAGAACAGTAACGGCGAGGTTGTGAATGTTGTTTTTATAGAGGAAGACATCACTGATCGCAAACAAGCGGAAAGGGAGATCTTGCGCTATCATGAGCGACTCAAGGCCTTGGCATCACAACTGACGGTTACCGAGGAGAAGGAGCGGCGCCGCATTGCCGTCGACCTGCACGATCATGTGGGACAATCTCTTGCACTGGCACGCATGCAAATAGACTCGGCGAAAAAGTCCGCTGCTGACGACAGGCTGGCGGCTAGGCTTGACGAGATCTCGGAAAACCTGCGTAAAGCTATTCATGATACACGGCATCTCATATTTGATTTAAGTCCTCCGGCGATGCATCAAATCGGTCTGGGTGCAGCCGTATCCGAATGGCTGGAGGAACAAATAGAAAAGCGCTACGGAATTAAAACAGAGTTTTTTGATAACATTGAACAACGCTATAGAAAAACCTTGGATGATAACGTTCGAGCTATTTTGTTTCGCAATGTTCGCGAACTGCTCATCAACATGGTCAAACATGCACAGGCAAATCAGGTGAGCGTTTCAATGGAAATCACCGATGGCGCTCTGAAAACCGTTATTCAGGATAACGGCATTGGATTTGACCAAAGTTCGGAAATTCAAAATGTGAAATCTGAAGAAGGTTTCGGACTTTTCAGTATCAAAGAACGCATGGCCGATCTGGGCGGCGCCTTAAAAATCGAGTCCCAACCCGGCAAGGGGTGCAAAGCCGTCCTGACCGTTCCCCTCAGTATCGATGATGACAAGGAGATTTTGTAGCTATGACAACAACCATCCTTTTGGTTGATGATCATCCGGTTTTTCGAAAGGGGCTCCGGATCCTTTTCGAAGATGAACAGGATATCCAAGTGGTCGGCGAGGCCGGTGACGGGCAAGAGGCGATTGATCAGGTTAAAAAATTATCGCCGGATGTGGTGGTCATGGACATCAACATGCCCAATTTCAATGGCATAGATGCCACCCGGCAAATCGTATCCAAGTCTTCCGATACCAAAATTATCGCCCTGTCCATTCACTCCGGTAAAGGGTTTATCGAAGACATGCTGCGCGCCGGGTCTGTTGGATATATCCTGAAGGAATGCGCGCCTGAAGAGCTGGTAGATGGTGTGCACGCCGTCATGCGCGGCGAAGTCTACCTGAGTCCTTCCGTCACAGGAATCGTGGTCTCGGAGTTTGTGACGAGTCCGCCCATCGCCGAAGCCACCGAAGCGCACGATGGGTGGATGGCCGACGAGATGGTCCCGATCATCCACACCAAGTTTTACCGCCCCTCAATTCCCGAAGACCATGTTCGTCGTACGACTCTGTTGGAACAGCTTGAGAAAGGCCGCCATAAGCACCTCACACTGGTATCGGCCCCGGCAGGATACGGTAAGAGCATGCTGTTGAGCTCTTGGCTGGAGAACTGTGATTCCCCCAATATCTGGTTCTCTGTGGATGAGAGCGATAACAACCTTCGCCAGTTCCTGATTTACTTTCTGACCGCTATACGGACCATGTTTCCCGATGCCGTGGAAAAGACCCTGGCTCTGGCAAACAGTGAAAACCTGCCTCCGCTGAAGGTATTGGTGGCCAGCTTACTCAATGAAATGAATCTAATTGACCAGGATTATATATTGGCAATTGATGACATTCACTTTATTCAGGAGAAACAGGTGTACGACCTGCTCACTGAGCTGCTGAGATATCCACCCAAAAACATGCACCTGGTTCTGTCCGGACGGCGAGATCCGTTTTTGCCCATATCTTCATTTCGAATCCGGGGCCTGCTGAACGAGATTCGCATGCAGGATCTGTGCTTTACCACGACGGAAACAAAGGCGTATCTGGAGCAGGTGCTTGGAGAGCAGATCGAAGATGCCATTGCCGCAAAATGGACAGAAAAAACAGAAGGCTGGATTGCCGGATTAAAAATGGCGGCAATTTCCATGCGCCAGCGGGGCGATGCAGGCAGCATGCTGTCTGATATGCCGGGTGGCCTTCAATATGTGACGGAATATCTTTTCAAGGAGGTTTTTGAGCGCCAATCACCGGAAATTCGCCATTATCTCTTGAGTACGGCTATTTTGGATCGCTTTTGTGCGCCGTTGTGTGACGTATTATGCGGGCCGATTGCTGAGTCAATGCAGTCGGATATTAGTTCCTGGG
>JASFLX010000238.1:0-4935 GCA_050117895.1 Desulfobacterales bacterium
CAGGGTACCCTGATCCGGAATAAAGACCCATTAGTCAATTTCAAGAATTTCATTATAAAATCCTATTCTAATTTCGTAACAATATAATCGACCGCTTTATCGATACATAAACGTATTGCACTGCCCACTGGTGTATTGTTCCAGATCTCCAAACTGTATAATGGCGACACACCCGCATATTTCAGCATTTTGGTGTTCAGATTGATATCCGTGGCTTTTCCCTCTACCGTTGTCGTTGCCAAAATTCTGGACGTCCTTGCATCCACCAGCTTCATATCAATGGCCACATGAGATTGCTGGGCACCTCCAAAAAGGGTCGATGCTCCCCTATGTCCCGGTTCAAAATCGGTAACTGTTCCGTAAATCTGAACCTGCGCTCCTTCAATTTCACCTGCGGAAGTGGCAGTGTCCGGGCTGACAACTCCTGTTCGACCGAGTCTTTGTTCGATAAGAACATTTTGAAGTTCTTTCCTTTCGATAACAATAAATTTATTGGTACTAAATAACGAGGTGGTCAGCATTGCCTCCATACCCATTCCGACATCATACCGGGTCTTGTTTTCAAACCCCATCACGGCAATCCTTAATTTTTCCCCGTCGGCCGGCTCTGCCTGAGCTTGGGAAATGGTGGGCCCCTCCGTGACCAGGACTTTAGCCGTGGGCGCACAGCTCAATACAGAAAATAATAAAGATACCATGACAAACAGAACACTCGATTTAGACATTTTATCTCCTCATGTTGTATTTTGGGCTATGATTGATGGTGATAATAATTTTTCGGCGTTTTCGTTAACAGGAACTCTACAGCGGCATCGATCATTTTCCGAAACGCATCTCCAACCGGTGTATTTTGAAATACCGAAAAGCTTGAAGGAAGATTGCCTGCATATTTATATTTGGTTTTAGATGCTTCTAAACGCATGCCGGTTGATTTTCCTTCTACCGTAGTGGCTGCAACCACCCTGGATGTTCTTGTGTCGATCAATCGTAGATGCATATATGCTTTTGCATTTTTCCATGAAAAATCAGTATTCCTTAATTCATTATCAAGATACTCGGACTTGTTTGACACTATCGCATTATATATACTTGAAAGAAAGTCCCCTCCCAAATGGCCACCTGATGTATTACCCTCAAGTTTTATAGAACCTTCCAACAGAAGCTCTGCCCCTTCTATCTGCCCGGTCGGCAATCCTGTTTTGTTCCCTGAACCGGCGCTGTGGCTAATCTCCTGCTCCCAATTAAGTTTCTCAAGGTTCTCACGTTCTAAAACAATGAACCTGTTTGAATTAAAAAGGGCAATGATCATCATATCGTGAAATCCAATGGCCACCGGATCTGATCCAAAACTCATATATGGGGAAGAATTCATTTTTGGAGGCTTTGGAGCCTTGGGTGGCGGGCCGGCTTTTTCGCTGCCCACTTCTTTCAGCCTGGCCTTATAAAGTATCAATTCCGCCTGGTAATTCATCTGCTTTTCATAATATTCATTCATGGCCTCCATTTGTTTTTGCTGATATTCTATTAAGTCGACGGCATTAGCCCCACCACGCCACACCTGTAAATGCTTCGTTCCCGACACCTGCATATCAGGCCTTTTGCTGAGATTCTTAAAACGAGCAACAGCAATGCGAGCTTTCGGACCTACCGCGGAAACAGCTTGTGCTTCCGAAACGCTTGGACCCCTCGTGTCTTTTACTGTTCCCGAAGCACAACCTAAAAAAAGGATGAAAAACACACAAATGAAAGGCAACCTATTTCGCCCAAACATTATATACCCCCTTCCGATGAACAAGGAGTTATGGATATTAATTAATATGAATTGGATAAATGGATGAGAAGTGAGGTTATTCATTAAATAAAAGAATAACTTACCATTTTATTATTTAAAAGAGCAAAGTATGTCAATAAAAAAATGGTTATACTACAATATGGCATATACAGGTGTGTTTTTGTTGGAATGGAGCGTATTGTTTTATCCAATTGAAAAATCTGAAATATTTCTTCCTTGATGATCCGAAATTGATAGCCTTTACTCTTTGATTTTTTATGGATTTTACGATATATACAATTGTTATAAATTCTTTTTAGCTTTTTGTCTTGTCAAGAGATGTCAGGTTCTGACAATACTAATTTTCGTGAGATAGTCTCAATATATCAAAAGGTTGAAGACTGAAAAGAAAAACACAACATATTTTATCCACAGCTCACAATAAAATTATGAAAAAATTAAAAAAATATTTTACTCTTTTGCTTGTTATTTGTGTGGTTCAAGCCCTAATTTCTATTGATCTTATATGTTATGCCCAGGATAAAAATGAAGAGAAAGCACAGACTCATAAATTTTCTTTTGTTGGGAGTTGGAATGAGGAGAAAGCCAGAGAAATCACAACAGATATCTGTAAAGGGTGGACTTTCAATGATATACAAGAAGATTATACCATTAATAAGTCCTTGTCTTTTCAGAAGGACGGTATTCAAAAACGATTTGTTCAAATTTCAAGGAATGGTGAGAGTTGCCATTTTTGTCCTGGCTTAATTGGTGCCATAATTTTTTCGGAAAGAAATGGCCGCTGGAAGGTTGAGTTTGAAGACAAAACTTTTGCTAAATATGGTTCTCATGGTGTGCCTCCAGAAGCTAAATTGATCAAAATTGGTTCGGATCGGCATGGACTTTTGTTTCAATGGTGGCGAAATGTTCAAGGCGGAGGCGCTTATGTTCATTATGTTGCCCTTATCGATCTTGGAGATAAAAGGTACAAATTGATATTAGGGGAAGAACTTTATCAAAAAGAAGTTGCCCCAAAACCTGTTGCTCCAAAGGTAGAAAGTGTCTCAACTGTCAAGAGTGATTTCTATGATATAAAAATTAATACAAAAATCTACCACTTCAAAGAAGGTAAATATAAGGTGTTTAACAAAGAGGTCGGAAATGGAAATATATAAAATCTATGAGTATAAAAGAACTGAGGTGATTTCTGAACGACACAAATACATTCAAGTTAAATCGAAGGGCAGAATATTTCTTGCAGCTATTATCTGTTTGTTTTGTTTCCAACTCTTTCTGGAACTAGCGGCCGCAATGGATGGCATGTCGGATCAAGGAAAGATCGAAGCGCAGACAGTTCAGACATTGGAAAGCCAACCGGCAAATCCCAATTTGGACGAAGTGCTTGCAATTCCTGGCCTTCCTTTAAAATTGCGTCCCGGAAGTGGCTGTGCTGATCATGCTAATTATTCACTCTCCCGTCACCTTGTTGCAACGCATCCGTTCAAAATTGAAGAAATCTGTTTCGGAGACACAAAGGGACCTGATATCAAACGTGACTTTAAATGGTTTATGATTTCCGGCAAACCGATAGACAGTGGGTTAAGGCCCGGGTTGGTTCTTTCATTATATATTGTAAATGGTAGTCTTGGTTGGAAGGAGTCAAACGGAGGAATGACCGATTGGAGCTTAATTGAAAAACTTCCCAAATTTACGGTTGTCGGTCTAAAAAATTATCGCACCCAAAAAAGCAAATCGTTTAAATGGCGCGAGAAAGTTTATGATTGTGCAGACTCGAAACAAGCTGCTCCGCCGGGTTTCAGGCGCATTTCTTTATATAATTATTGCTGGTTTGAAAAGACAACCGGCCCAGACATCTTGTCCGGATCATTCTAGCTGTATTGGAGCTCGTAAAGTTCAGCAATCGCTGGAGAGTAATAAGCTATAATAATATATTATCAAACACTTAAATCTATGTCAACTATTTATAATTACATGAAATTGTTTGTTAGAAGTTTCACAATAAAGAAGGCTCTAAGCTACCTCAAAGTTGACAATCTGAAAACAATTACGCCACAAAGAATCTATCGGATTTAAAATGCTTGTGAGTTGGAAGCTCTGCTTCATAAGGAAGTTGGCTTAGAGTTAGCTCATACTATTTCAGAATTAAATCGCCTTGCCACAACTCATACAATTTTGATCATTAGCCTTGTTTTGGGTGCCACAATGAGGGCATATCTTAGTTGGCTTGCCTGTTTTTGAAGCAGAGATCAATTTAATAAGAACTGACATTTTCTGATTCATTGATATCATTTCGTTTCTAATTCTATATACAAAAACTGGCATAAATAGTGCCAAGATTGCTAATAGGAGTAAGAATATCAAAAAAATACCGACTAATACATCTCCCTCATCCATTTCTTTATTTCCTCCTTTCCACCTATTTGTGGAGTACCCTTTCTAACCGTATTTAACTCGCTGGTCATAACTGTCAACAAAAAAAGTTACTAGACAGGTATCTTAAAAGTCCTCTTTCTAAAACCGCAAAGTTAAAATTGAAACAAATTTTTTAAACCCTTTATCGTATGACTCGAAGTCGATTCCCCCCCTTGCCGGTGGGGTCTTTCTCTTGTGCCTTCTTATGGTGGCTCGTGTCGGCTCGTACTGACCATGCCTTGATTCTTCCTTGACATATCAGCCTGTCATCCAGACCACTCAATGAAGCGTTGAGAGCCATATCTCATGGCTTTCTCTGCTCAGTTATCCTTGGCATAACTCCAACATAGCGCGGACCTGAGATAACTGCAATAACGCACTATTTTTTCCATCATAATATTTTGTGTCGCATAACGATATCTGCATAGGGTGTAAATTACAGATCACTAATGGTGAGGACAGAATTTTTGAACACAAGGCACTCATTGAGAACGATACACGAAATATGAAAACGATATCAGAAAAATGATCTTGTCTTGACATTTATAGTTCGAAGTTAATATCTGTCAATTTAACGATGAATTGAGCTGCGCCGGGTACAACCCGGAAACGCTCAATTTCGATAATATATTCTAAAATAAAAAGTTTTCAAAAGTCCCATAAAACAAGGCGTCAAGCTCAAATGACAGGTTAGACAATTTTTTGCCATTTGTGTGATAATGGAAATGCCC
>JASFLX010000239.1:0-4825 GCA_050117895.1 Desulfobacterales bacterium
GCACTGGCATTTGCTGTGAATTGATAATACCTCACAAAAATCTGATTTGTCAAAACCTTTGATCGCTTGTGGGACTACCATAATATCAGCCGACCGAAAATCCTGAGATATGAATCTTGCCTAAAAGGCCATGCTCACGGTTACCCCACCGTAGATAAAGTTGTCGTCGCCGGTGGTCTTAGCGCGAAAACCTGCGCTACGCCATTCCATTTCGTCGCTTGCATCGCTTGACAGCGGAAAAGTATATGACAACGAAGGGGTGATGGTGATATATTTGGTAACGGCAATAGGCAGGCTTGCCGAAATCACACCATCGTGGAAGTTTTCAAACTCATCGCCCGTAGATGCGTAATTATCAATCTCGGGATAAGCATCCTTGTCGTCACTCAGCAAGTAACTGATCGATCCTGAAAGTTCCAGGGATACTTTTTCGGTGATCTCGAACGCGTGAGAGATTCCCAAAAGAAAGTAATAATGCTGGGCGTTGTCGATATCCTTGTAAACGGTCAAAGACGGCGAAAGGAGCGCATCAAGACCCAGGGCCAGAAAGATCTCCTGGGTGTCATCAACACCGTCCAAGGCGTAATAAATATAGCCTCCTTCAACACTCAACATGCCAAACTCCTTTCCATAAGAAAGCGTCAAATCGGTCTCGTTCCATTTATGATCTTCACCGGATTCGACGTATTTGTCGGTGTCCAGGTTGCCCCAGAGATTGCCTGAAAAACCCTTGTAGCTGATCGTCATGGAAGGCTGAATAACGATACTGCCACGGCTCAATTCCTGCCCTCGCCAGACATATTTGCTCAAAACGGCAACATCGGCCGAAGCGGTTGGTTTTTCGTTTTCCTCTGCATATACATTCAGTACCCCAAAACAAAAACCCCAAAATCCAATCACAGCTATCACTGTTATCATCCAATTTTTCGTTTTCATCTTTTTTTCCTTTTATATTTTTTTACAATTATATTTGGTTATAAGTAGTCATTCTATTGCATGGCGTGCCTGTTCCGGTTCGATGGCCGGCAGGCACGCCGTTTTTATTTCATTATTCCGATTTTGCTTTCCTTATTCAGTCGCCGGATTCAGACCTTTCAACTTCTCCATGTTTTCCTGAAAACTTGTTTTACCGGAAGATTTGACCGTTTCAACAATGCCGCCGTAAGAGGAGACATCAAAATCCGGGTAGGCATTGCCCCCATGTTCGAAGAAATCCAGACCTTCAAGCTCCTCTTCCGCGGATACCCTGAGTCCGATTGTCTTTTCAATAAGCTTGAACATTATAAAAGCCATGCTAAAGGTCCAAACAAAACAGGCACCGATGCCCAGCAGCTGAACACCGATGATTTTTACTGAGGTTCCGCCGATGTTAAAAATGCCGGCGGCCAGAGTGCCCCAGGCACCACAGACGCCGTGCACGGATATAGCGCCCACCGGATCGTCAATACGGATCCGATCAAAAAACAACACCGAAAGCACAACAATGACTCCGGCAGCGGCACCGATGATCACCGAACTCATGGGGGTGACCGTGGCACAGGGACTGGTGATAGCAACCAGCCCGGCCAGGGCACCGTTTAGACTCATACTGATTTCCGGCTTGCCGAATTTTATCCAGGAGGTAAACATTGCGAAAACCGCTCCGGCGGCGGCGGCCAGGTTTGTATTTACAAAAATCATGGCGATGTCTTTGTTTGCCGCTGTGGTCGATCCCGGATTAAAACCGAACCAGCCGATCCATAAAATGAACACCCCTAAGGCTGCCAACGGTATATTGTGGCCCAGAATCGGTTTGATAGTTCCATCCTTTGTATATTTTCCCATACGAGGTCCCAGAACCATGGCTCCGGCTAGAGCTGCCCATCCGCCCACGGAATGAACCACGGTGGATCCCGCAAAGTCGATGAATCCCAAGCCCTCGAGCCATCCGTTTCCATTAAACAGGCTGCCCCAGGCCCAGCTTCCGAAAACTGGATAGATGAGCGCACTGATAATGATACTGTACGTCAAATATCCGATAAACTTTGTCCGTTCGGCCATCGCTCCCGATACAATGGTCGCCGCCGTTGCACAAAAAACCACCTGAAACATCCAAAAGGCCAGCACCCACGGATCTCCGCCCAGTTTAAAATCACTCAAGAAAAATCCGGATGTCCCAAACCATCCCGTCTTTGTCGCACCGAACATAATACCGAACCCTACGGCCCAGAAAGCAAGAGAACCCATGGAAAAGTCCATGAGATTCTTCATCATAATGTTGATGGCGTTTTTGGCCCGGGTAAATCCGCATTCCACCAGGGCAAAGCCGGCCTGCATAAAGAATACGAGAGCGGCGGCAATCAGAGTCCACACATAATCCGCATGGGACTGCACCAGATCTATAGCGGCTTTGTTGGACTCAAGGGTGAGGGGTTCGTCTCCGGCCCACCCCTTTGTGATACTTATGAATATAATTAAAATGGGTAAAAATATTTTCATCATGTCTGTTTCTCCTCCTTGTTCAAAAATTAAACGGCATCTTTTCCGGATTCACCGGTTCTGATCCTCACGGCTTGCTCCGCGGTGTATACGAATATTTTACCGTCTCCGATCTTGCCGGTATTTCCACTTTGGGCAATCGTTGATACCACTTGGTCTGACAGGGAATCATCAACAACCAGGTCAATTTTAATCTTGGGTATAAAATCCACCTGATATTCAGATCCTCTGTAGATCTCCTTATGACCTTTCTGGCGTCCAAAGCCTTTGACTTCGGTGATGGTCATGCCGGTAATCCCGATGGCGTTCAGGGCATCCTTGACCTCGTCCAGCTTAAACGGTTTTACAATGGCTTCGATTTTTTTCATTCAAACACGCTCCTTTCCCTGTTAAATTATTTATCTTTTCCATGGATTAGATTTTTGACAGATGATACAGCAAGGAGCATGCCAGGTTGAGGCTTATGATAAATAATGGTTTATCTATATGATATTATTTGGTTTAACTAGGATTGTTTTGAAGAGGGGTAAGAATTAAATATTACTATTTTGTAAGTCTATACTTAATTTATTACATTTTTGTTAAGCCCAAGAGGGTTCGCGCCATTTTTTCTCTTTCTTAATGTTTCCTGTCGTTATGGCCATATTTTTTTTAAGGGCCTTTATTTTTTTTACAGTTTTAAATACCGACAGGTGAGTGTTGATTTTTAAATTATTTAAAGACATTGATAGCTGGGTTCAAGCAGCACCGAAAATGCCGAAAAATTATTTTAGGTTATTTTTATGGCTTCTTCCAATGTTTTTCGATTTTGCTCGTCTTATAAACTGTAACGACCCTCCCGGTTCAACAGCGATGCAAAAATACCGCCCTGAAAGAAGTATTTTCAATGGTTCTTTTGCCTGGGATTTGATGGTGCTATTCTCTTATTACAGGTTTGAGTAGGGTAGTGATCTCAAGGAGAGGTCAAAGGTTCGCCAAATCAAGATGTGTGTTGGAAAACCCAACCCATTGGAACAGGTCAGACTTGTTTTACCATTAAGTATCACAAGGTTGGTTCTTTTTCAGAGATATATCATTGGAACACAACATATCGCATGATCGAATTTTTTTATATTTCAGTAGAATGATGCTACAAAATCCCTGGTGGTGCTTTAAAGAATTTAATCTATAACCAGTTGAAATTGAGCACCACATAAAAAAGAATTCATTCTATAATTGTATCACCCAATGTCTCATAATACATAGTTGTATCATACAAATAGTTTCAACCCTAACAACAGGGCTGAAATAAGAAACAATCTGGTGATTATGATACACAATTGTATCATTTAAACACTCCTGCTCCAAATGCTGTTATATTTTTTTCAAGTAATATTATAATGTTATAGATTTAATATAGTTTGGTATGGTTATTGCTGTAATAATCCTGAAATTTAATAATTGGTAAGAAGTGCTTGATTAAAATCAGTTAAAAAATCAAAAAGGAGGTTACCATGAGAGTAAAAGATTATTGTTCAAATGTGGATGTTGAACTTACAATGTGGAAGGCAAAGATTTTTGATGTGATTCGTAAGGCTGATCAACTGGGATCTGCGGACTTGGAAAAAATTCTCCCAAATATTCAAGATCTTAAGATGGTTATCACCGATCTGGAAGACAGGATCCATCAGCTTAGAACAGAATGTCCCCTGGAGTGGCAGCCCATAAGAAGTGAAATTGAGGGGGTTAAAGGCAATCTAACCAATACATATGATGAGGTCATTGATTACATCGGCGGAAGGGCCGCACCTGTGGACGTCCCAGGATAAAGTTCAACATGATCAATTCACGTGAATTTTAATTTCAAAGCCTTAAAAGTATACTGTCCGATAACCTCTCCAATCGAGTTTATCGGACTTTTTTTCATAACACATCATGTTTAGAAGTGTTTTCAAAACCTTCAAACAGGTTAAAATTTAAGGCGGGGCAAGGTCAATCAAGCGCTGAAATATGAGGTGCTTTAGGCAAATCACCTCGATGTAGCCTTTGTGGTGGAATTCGGAATCTCGGACGATTATCCAGAATTTAATCTATGTCATTATGTGTATGTGATGGAAGGGTTGACGGAAGTTAATGCTGTGGTTGAAAAGCGTGGAATTTATATGGTGGCTCGCCGAGGATCCCCGCCGGATATGGCATTAGAGTAGGGGCAACACACCGCGATGATCATCTGCGATCGCGGGTATCTTAAACATCAAAGATTATGGAGAGACCGGGTCGCACGGAAAGCTTCTTGCAGGGTTGTTCAGGTGGAATCCGATGTGGTAGTACCCTTAGAAACGGTCTCCCCCAAAGCCGAATATGCCGC
>JASFLX010000240.1:0-4819 GCA_050117895.1 Desulfobacterales bacterium
TATGCGAGTCATGGATCCTAACATACTTTTTCAGAATCTGGAAAAGCTGGGTTTTACATCCACGGATTTTATTCGCTATAACAAATTTATCAATATGCCCCATGGAATTGTGCTTGTTTGTGGTCCTACGGGAAGCGGAAAATCCACTACCCTCTATTCAACTCTCCGGGATCTCTACACGCCTGAAATAAATATCACCACTGTAGAAGACCCCATTGAGATGGTGCATGAGAACTTCAACCAAATCTCCGTTCAGCCTGCGGTAGGGATCACTTTTTCCACAATTTTGAGAAATATTCTAAGGCAGGACCCTGACATCATAATGATCGGAGAAATGAGAGATTTGGAAACGGCTGAAAATGCGGTTCAAGCTGCATTGACCGGACATCTGGTTTTATCTACCTTGCATACCAACGACGCCCCTTCATCCATTACCCGACTTCTGGATCTTGGAGTTCCTTCATTTCTGATTCAAAGTACCCTGGTGGGCATTATGGCTCAACGTCTGGTTAGAAAAATCTGTAATCACTGTAAAGAATCTTTTGAGATTGAAACAACGGAATTAACAGCTATGGGTTTGAACGTGAAACAAAACGGCCGAATAAAACTAAAACACGGCAAGGGCTGCCAAAAATGCAGGGGAACCGGTTATTACGGCAGGACCGGCATTTTTGAAGTCATCCCCTACTCGGAATCATTAAAAGAGATGACCAGCGCCAACGTTGATTTCAAAGCCATTGCCAACCAGGCCAAAACAGAGGGCATGGTCACACTCAGGGAAAACGCTTTAATAAAATTGCTGGCAGGAGAAACCACCTACCAGGAGGTTCTCAGGGTTACGTGGGAACAGTCTTAGTAAAAATACTTTAAATATTTAATTATATATCAATAATTTAAACGGATTCAGCATTCCAAATACTGACAAGGTATGCCATGTTTGACTTCTTTTAGAAATATTCCTTTTCCGGGAATTTAAGTGTAATCATATAATCCTAATATATGCCCTTCACTTTCCCCTGTCCTTTATTAACAGCTAGGGTTCAGGAAAGACCTTGTCAGCCTTACTCATTTAGTTCTTGGTGTTATTTTATAATATTCAAATTTAGATAGCCATTGTTCATTTATAAAATTCAAGCTTCTCTCACCCTCTCAAAATCAAAATCTGCATCTTTTAGTTCAAATCCAAATTCTGCGAGGCAATCTTTTAATTCCGTTTCAAGCTCATTAAAAATACTAATTTTCGTTATATCAAAGTTTGTGTAAGTAACCTCTAATTCCATTATTGTCTCCATGAATGCCTTTGAACTTTCTGTCTAATTTTAGCCCGGGAAGTCGGATAGAATTTCCGGTTTTTGTTTCCGGTAAGCTATCTTGGGCTGTATTTTCTATTTAAGTTTATTGTCACTTTTGCCGATAGTTTAGATTACAGATGGTAACCATCTGTAATCTTCTCTTTAACGCCCCTGTCAGTGAATCTGGCAGGGGTTTCTGTTTGTCCAAGAGATGCCCACCAAAGCCAGCCCTAATTATTAATATTTTACTGTCCAGCAATATTAGAACGTTGAAACTTGACGCTCTATCGAAGTCCATTAACTCTTATCAATAGCCTTGACCGTGATATAGTCAAGAGCATCAATCAAAATTAATTTCATGCGTTACCCACGACTACATAAGATTATTTGACATTATTTGGCACACACTTGGCAAAATTCGTCGATTTGCTTAGGTGTGGCATTTTTTCTTAAATTCTAACCAGACGAATTCATTCTATTTTCCTTGAAATCATAATCGAAATCATAATCATGGCATGGTTTTTGCCAGAATCAACAAGTATAAATTATCAGCATATATGATCTCATTTTAGAAATGTGTCTTTGTTTTTAATAAAAGATTAGCAGGATATTAACAAGGAGGCAAAATAATATGATTACTCAGAAAAAATACTTGAATTTGACAGCACTTTTAGTGGCATTAATTACCGGAGTGCTGTTTTTACCGGGTCTATCAAATGCTGCTGTCACAGTTGAAAAGAATTACGATTTCGGAGAAGTGGATGTGGGTACTTCAAGTTTAGCTACCTTAAACATTTCCACTGACTCTAATAATTCAGTTTCATTAATTGGCTTAGGAATATTAGAAAATGATTGTGTTTTTTCAATCAGCCCAGAAGTTTCACTGCCGACAGATCTTCCTTTAAGTATCAACATTAATTATGTACCATCAAAAGAAGGCCTTTGCACAAGTTATCTTTTTATTACTACTATCGATCTTGAAACTAATGCTCCTGGAAGGGCAATGGTGACTTTAACAGGAACTGGGGTTATAAAACAAAAAATTACAATTGATGGAATACTGGATTTCTTTGACAGTTGCGTTGATGATGGAAGTCTTGAAGGTTATGTTCCGGACAAATCGGACAAGAAGAGATCGGCTGCCAAGATCACAAAAGGCAATGGATCTGACAAATTGGCCGAGAATAGATTAAATGCACTTCGGAACATGATAGAAACGGCGGGACATCTGATCGATAGCGGAAAAATCGATGAGGCATGCGGCCAACTTGAGGCGGCTTACAAAAAGATGGATGGTTTAAACTCGCCGGGAAGCTCAAGGGACTTTGTGGTGGAAGGAAATGCAGCTATTGACCTAGCAGGTATGGTTAAGAAACTTATGGATACACTTGATTGTAAATAAGTTACACATCATATAATAACGATTAAACTTCAAGTCAATAAACAGCATAGGCAGGGTCATTTAGCCCTGCCTTTTTTAAGGTTTGAGTATCTACAATGTTACCTAATCGCCTGGAGTTTTAGCATAGAAAAAGATTAGAAATGATAAGAAATTCCTTTTTTTCAGCAATAACCGAATTGGTTCTTATTGGTTGTTTTGCGACCACTCATAATTTTAAGGTTCGGTTCAATGATATCCAGGGGCTGCGGAAAAACGATAAAGTCTTTTTTGATGAAACTGCCATCGTAAAAGTAACGGGTATTGAATATACAGTTTCGGGAAGGTACCAGTAATTTGTCTCAGTGACCAGGAAATTGAGAGAATCTCGGCCCAAATCGATCAATTGCCTGCAGGCGGCGATGCTTTAGGTGCTATTGTCGGGGCAGCGTTCATAATGTTTTTAGTATTGCTGATAGTAGGCATTCTTGGTTTTACAGATGTCTTTACTTTTGTTAAAAGTAAATAAATAACTAAAGTTTCGCAGATATTAATCGTGTTTGATTTATAATGGTATCTTCAATGATATCAAAAAAGTGGAACAACAAATCAGGCTCAATTTTGTAACAAAGTACATCACTTGACCTGACAATTAGCTCTTTGACATACATCCAAACGGTTTCGGCTAACATTAAAATCGTCTGATCTTCTGAAACCTGACGAAATAGCGGCCCCAAAGGACCAACAAGACGCCTTTTGCTCAGAATGTAGACCAGGAGCAGGTAGCGGACCATAACCAGGCTGTAGCAGGCAACCGTAGCATCAAAGGTATTGCTCTGCTCTTTTCCCATATACAGCATTTGTTTTGCGTCCTTGAAGAACACTTCAATGGCCCAGCGCCGTGCATAATAGGAAAGTATTTGGGCCGGCTCCATCTCAAGATCCGTGCAAAGCAGCGCATGCCAGTCTTTTCGGCCATCTGATATAAAAAGAATCCGAACCGGACCTGTTTTAGGTAAAGTGACATTCAAACAAACGCCTTTGAGATTGTGGTTTCCGAGCCATACGGTCTTTTTTCGTGCTACTTTTTGCCATAGTTGCTTTAATGTCAGCCGTTGCCCTTGGTAAGTGTATCTTACACGGCCTCTTTTTAAACGACAAATAACCCCGTAGCCGATTCCGTAGATTTTGCTAATAATATCATCATGTGCAAACCAGCTATCAAAAAGCACGAACGAGGCATCAATACCGGCATTCCAAGCCCGGTCTACCATTTGAATCAATACAGAGGTCTTTTTATGGAGTGCTTCTTTGCGTCTTTTCCATCCACAAGTTCTCTTGTCGATTTCTCTGAGCTTTGTATTCGGGCGACTACCGGATGTGTTAAACGCCACATCCACGGGAAAAAAGTTCAATCCATTATGATAACCCAACTGCAAATAGCGTGTCCCTAAAATGGATCGCCGAACCTTATGATCAAAGTGATAGCTGATTAGCTCTATATTTTCTCCTGTTTTTGGAGATATCGAATCATCAGCGATTAATACTTTTTCTTTTAAAGGAACATCTTTACTATGAGCAATGACCCTTAAGGCCAGAAGATATACGAATTTGCGCCAGTTGAACCTCTCATGGTTCAAGAATCGATAATAAGAGTCTTTTTGAGCATCAATCTGATTCTGAAATTGAGTTCCTGAAACGCACGGATGATTTCAGTATCGATAGAAACGTTTTGTTTTTGAATTTGTTTTTGCAATGAGAGGGAAAATGTACTATTTGAATTCATGGCGGTTCCTTTTTTTAGTATTTTTGGTGATTTAGCAATTTCAACTATACTAAATCTGGAGCCGCTTTACAATTATTATTTTAATATTTTCAAAGCATTATCCCTCTTTATCCTTTAAATTTTAACTGCGAAACTTTAGTAAATAATATATAGCACCGCAAGTGCAATAAAAATGATAAAGTGATGGCTTATTGTAAACGCTGTATAACGGTCAAAATCTACGATCAACGCAATTACAAAAATCCGGCCAAAGATATCTTGTGTTCCAAAGATATATCTGAAAAATAACCAAGCTTTTGATCATTAATGGTTGTCAAACGAATTAGATCTGTTTCAGATCGTGAGATATCTTGAAGATCTATG
>JASFLX010000241.1:0-4815 GCA_050117895.1 Desulfobacterales bacterium
TGGCGGCGATGTTCTTTTTTTTAAGCTCTTTTAGTGCGTCCCGCACATTTTTGGCCTGAGTGGCTCAGCCGGAGGTATTGGCTTTGGGATAGAAATAAAGAAACAGTTTCTTTCCGGAGAAATCGGAAAGCCGCACATTATGACCGTTCTGATCTTTTAGATCAAATCCGGGGGCGTTGTCTTTGGGTTTAAGTTTTTTCATGATCAACCTCCTTATTTAGTGCCTGAACGAAAACTGTCTTTTCCGCCAATATCTGCGTCAGACTCAAATTTTAATCCTCGAAATACTCAATGTATGTCTGTGGTTAAAATTTTCGTGTTGACTCGGGGCATCCATGCCCCTCGCCCTTACGGGCAGCTTATTAGCTGTCCAAATCTGCTATCCTGAAGATTTGCCCTTGATCTTAACGAAAAATCCTAGTTTTCGTTCGGGCACTAATTAAATGATAATCTTTAGATTTGCGAAATGTCAAATTCAAAAATTTTACAAAAGCATACCCAATTAAGTTTATTCTCCTTGTTACACAATACGTACCTGTTGGGGCTATCGTTCCATGGGATTGGCAACCCCCATATCTTCCAGGCGCAGGTGTTGTGATCGCCAAATATTGTTATCATTTGCAAACGTTTGCGTATTCATCTCAGTCAGAACCTGGACCATCTGTAAGTCGTTTGCCGCAAGGTCTTCTCTGCCGAGCTCCAGTTGAAGCGCCGCCCTGCTGTAATATGCCGGGCCATAATCCGGATCCCGATCGATGGCATTTCCAAAATCCTTCAACGCGCCTTCATGATCTCCCCGCTCTATTCGGGCCAGTCCGCGAAGGTGATACGGTTTTGGATGGTCCGGATCCAGTTCGATGGCTTGGCCAAAATCCGCGATCGCCTCCTTATTTCTATCCATTTTTATTAACGCCGCTCCTCGACTGACATACGCCAATCTGAAGCCAGGATCAATTTCAATAACCTTTGTAAATTCTTCGACACTTTCGCTGAAATTATTTTCTACAAATGCATCCATGCCTCTTCTAAAGGCCTCATTTTTGATATCATTATTTTTCATTTTGTCACCTCGTGAATCATATTAGTTTTTTTTGAGTAATTATTTTTACATAAATGTTCATCACAATCTAAAAGATGTCAATGTTGGTTGATGGGGTGTTTAATGACAGGTAAATACTATAAGTGGTTTCAAAACCTCCCCTCAGGCCCGATTCCTGTGTTGGACCGAGGGATTTAATACTCGAAATATTACATATATTCCTGCGTTTGAATCCCTCGGTCAGCCTTGACTTTGAACCTGATTGAAGGTTTTGAAACCACTTCTATCCATTCATGGCAAAGCCTAAAAATCCAACAGGGGATTGTTGAAGGCTCAGAATCAGCAAAAGCGTGGATATTTGGTTCGTCAGGTGGCTTCCTTAACGCGTGTGAGGAAAAACAAATAATTGTATAACAGAATAAGCTAAAACCTCAAATGAGCGTAAACAAAATGATGACAAATATAAAAAAATATAAATTACAAAATGTTACCTTACCTATATATCGGATGCGATAAAACAGATATAGAGAAATATCTGAAAGGATGAATTCCGGTTGTGAGCTTTGTTTTGTTCAAATTATAATACTGTTCATTATTACTGAACAAATATATTATTTGAACATTAATAAACTCTAATTGTCTCTATATATTTGTATTATATTGATATAAATTATTTTATTGACATTTGTTCATATTTAGACTATGTTCATTAAAAATGAACAATATAATTTATTGAACAGCAGGGCTATATGGAAAAGAAAATTGAAAATATAATTGAAGAGGCTTTAAGGAAATTTGAAGAAACGACTGGCTTAAAAGCGTATCTTCAAGCCGATTATTTAGCTAAAACAAGGTATCCGGATGGTTTAATTCAAATTGTTCATCAGAATATGGAATGGTATTTCGCTGTCGAAGTTAAAACAACAGTAACACGTGCAACAGTAGGTATAAAACAATTAGACCTTTTTAATCATGATGAAGAAACGTTATTGGTCACTAAATTTGTGACGCCTCCGATTGCCGACCTATTAAAAGAGTTGAATATCTTCTTTATTGATACAGCCGGAAATGCGTACATCAATAAACCTCCGCTCTATGTCTTTATTAAGGGAAACAAGCCTCAATTCACTCTGAAGCCGGAAACCCAAAAACGCCTGTTCAAGCCGAGCGGTTTGAGAGTCGTTTTTGTCCTGCTGAATAACCCCAAAATGATCAATAAACCGTACCGTGATATTGCAAAGGCAGCAGATGTTGCTCTGGGAACAGTAGGTTGGCTTATTAGAGATTTAAAAGAAATGGATTTTTGTATAGAAATTGGAAAAAATAACCGAAAGCTAATGGACTTGAAAAACCTGTTTAAACGTTGGGTTGAGGCGTATCCAGAACAGTTGCGGCCCAAGCTTATAATAGAAAGGTTCCAAACAACTGACCATAATTGGTGGAAAGATATCAATATAAAAGACTATGGCGCATATTGGGGTGGTGAAGTTGCTGCAGCTAATTTAACGGGCTATTTAAAACCGGCTAAGGTCACTATCTATACAAATGAACCGCTTGGAAAACTGGTGCTGAAAAATAGATTGCGCAAAGCAGAGCAAGGAAACGTAGAGATCCTAACACCATTTTGGAATTTTAAATACAAGCTTGAGGATCGACATGTCGTACCTCCAATCTTGGTTTATGCAGACTTGATGGCCACAGGTAACCAAAGGAATATTGAAGCTGCAGGAATGATATATGAAAAATATATTGATAGATTTATCAGGGAAAATTAACAAAACGTCTGTTTCAATTTTAAAAGAAATAGAAGAAGTATCCACCAGAATTGATATTCCATTTTTTATTGTCGGTGCTACTGCCCGTGATATCATTCTTGAACATCAATTTGATATTGACCCCAGAAGAGCGACTATTGATATTGACATCGGAGTCCTCATCGATGGATGGGATAAATTCGAAACGCTGAAAGATAGACTGGTTCACTCAGGAAAGTTCAGGCTTTCGAGACAAAAACAACGCTTGATTTATGACGATCATTTTCCTGTCGATATAATACCATTCGGGATGATTGCAAATAAGGATGGTTCAATTACATGGCCTCCAGATCATGAGATCCGTATGAGTACGGTTGGTTTTCAGGAATGCTTTCGACATGCAGTCTCTGTTAAATTGAGCTCAAATCCAGAGTTGGTTGTAAAAGTGATAAACTTGGCCGGGTTAGCGCTTCTCAAACTTATTTCTTGGGATGACAACCCAGAAAGGCGCAGCAAAGATGCACCGGATTTATTTTTGATTATACGACACTATCTTGATGCCGGGAACTTGGATCGCTTATTTGAAGAAGAGGCTGATTTAATTGAAGAGGGTAGTTATGATTACGATCTTGCTTCGGCCCGTCTTTTAGGCAGAGACGTCAGAAATATCTCAAACCCTAGTACAAAAACTAAACTGATTGAGATTCTCAAAAGGGAAAACAATTCGAAACAAGGGCATAAAATCGCGTTAGACATCTTACAAAGCGATGTTTTTCGAAGCGAATCGTATGAACGTGTCCTTGAATATTTCAACGCACTATTAGAAGGTATGGTCGAGTAAATAGAACATCCGTCTAAAATAGTTGCGCCGACCAAAATAAATCAGTGTCCAATAAACTTCCGTTTTGTTTACAGCCAATTATGGCACCACCCTTCTGTTAATGTCATAGCCGATAATGGTATATTTTTTTTTGAAAGAGTGTATTAACCAAGCATGCCCTGCATGAAGTCAGACATATCATCGGTTTTGAGGCTGTTTGATATCCTGGGAGTCCCACAAGCGACCAAAGGTTTTGACAAATCAGATTTTTGTGAGGTAATCTCAATCTATCTGAAGTCGACATTATTATTAAGCTTTATTGATTTAATCAAATCAAAAGGTGGAAATATATAATGGAAGGAATGGAATATTTTTATGAATTATTTGAGGCCTTACCACGAGGTGGCCCAGGTGATGAAGAATCTACTCGAAGGGCATTCAATACGATCCCAAACCCTCCAGAACAGCCACTTATTCTTGACATTGGATGTGGTCCTGGTGTTCAAACCATTGAATTAGCAAAACTCTCCAAAGGCAAAATTATTGCTTTAGATAATCATCAAGCATTTCTTGATACATTGATGGAGAAAGCAAAGAGGGAGGAGGTTTCAGACCAAATTGTACCCCAAAACAGATCAATGCTTGATATGGATTTTGAGGAAAATTTATTTGATATTATTTGGTCAGAAGGCGCTTTGTATTTCATGGGATTTCAGAATGGCTTAAAAAGGTGCCACCAATTATTAAAAAAAGATGGATTTTTGGGGGTGACAGAAATTGTGTATCTTGTGAACGATCCGCCAGCCCCTCTTATTCAATATTTTGAAATAGAATATCCAGATATAAAAACTGTTCAAGACAAGATCGAATTAATTCAAAATGAAAGATTCCTCTTAATCTCCAATTTCACACTGCCAAAATCAGCATGGCTTGATTGTTTCTACCTGCCGATGCAAAAAGAATTACTCCGTTTGAATAAGAAATATCAAGGTAACGAAATCGCATTAGGAATATTTGAAGAAATGGAAGAGGAAATAAATCTTTATAAAAAGTTTTCCGATTTTTATGGCTATGAGTTCTTCATAATGCAAAGAGCCAATTAGCAGATTGGTTTATTCGTTAATCAGAATAGCTCCTACATGTTACGATTTTTTGAAACTTTAGTCTATGCGATGGACTACAGGTTCAGAAAAATTCAGGTG
>JASFLX010000242.1:0-4813 GCA_050117895.1 Desulfobacterales bacterium
GCTCATTTTCAATCCTCAACATAGCGCACTATGCCTGCGGTTAAAAACTCGCTCGGGCCTTGCCGAAAACCAAAATCTACCGTTTATGGATGGAAACTAACTCATTATTACAATTGCGTTATGTTCAAAAAATTAATTCGCCAAAGTTCGGTGGCGAATAAATCCTCGGAATATTAAACAGATGCCTGCCTGCCCCGTGAAATGCGAAGCCTATTTCTCTGGGGTGGTTATTTTTTCCACATGCCTTGATCTTGAACAAAAGTCCTCATTTATGGATGGACACTGACTATTTAATACAAGTCCTGATAATTCATGAGTGCGAGGCGTTCCGTTCTTATGACTGTTTTAGAGGCAGATAAATATTGAAAAAATCCTTGACATTAAAGACATATTAATACATCATAAGTTATTAAATTTATTGTGTTTTTTACTAACAATATTTCTGTTTATTAAGTGTGGCTAACAAGAAATATGGTTAAGGAGTTGAAACATGTGTGGTATTGCCGGATGCTTTGGAACAAAAGATGTAAAAACCATTAACCGCATGCTGGATGCCATGACGCATCGAGGACCTAATGATCGGGGGATCTACGTGCACGGCAACAGCGTCTTCGGACATACCCGGTTATCCATAGTGGACGTGGCCGGAGGTCATCAACCTATCCTGGCCCAAGGAGACCAGGCAGGCATAATTTGTAACGGCGAAATCTATAATTTCCGCCAGCACAAAAATCGGCTGAGCTCTAAATATACTTTCAAGACAAAATCGGACTCGGAAGTTGCGCTACATCTATACCGGGAAAAAGGGCCGGAATGCGTCAAAGCATTGGACGGCATGTTCGCCTTTGCCATTTTTGACCGTGACAATTACATGCTGGCCCGCGACCCCATGGGTATTAAGCCTCTTTACTACGGATATGTGGACGAAAAACTATACTTCGCCTCTGAGCTGGGCGCAATGTCTCTGGCCGGTGTGGAGGTGGCACACGAATTCCCGGCTGGCCATTATTACACGCCGGAGGAGGGATTCGTTCAATATTACCGTGTTCCCGAACTTCAAGATCATCTGATTACCGACGTTGAAGAAGCCTCACACCTCATCCGGGAAACCCTGATCCATTCCGTGAAAAAGCGGCTCCTGGCAGACAGGGAAATACACGTGGGCTCATTTTGCAGCGGCGGTCTGGACAGCAGCTTAATCGCCGCCATCGCCGCAGAAGAAATCCCGAACCTGCATACGTTTGCCGTAGGAATGAAGGACCGGGACGGAAATTTGAGCGACGATCTCAAGGCCGGCCGAATCGTTGCCGATCATATCGGCTCGACCCATCATGAGCTCATTTTTACGGAGGAGGATTACTACCAGGCATTGCCCACGGTGATTCATAAACTGGAAAGCTATGATCCGTCTCTGGTGCGCTGTGCGGTTCCTTGTTACTTTACCTGCAAACTTGCGGCTCAATATGTAACGGTAGTGCTCACCGGCGAGGGCGCGGATGAAATCTTTGCGGGCTACCACTACATGAAACATTTGCCGATGAATCGACTGAATCAGGAAGTGCAGCGAAATATCAAAAACTTACACAATATCAACTTGCAACGGGCCGACCGGATCGGTATGTACTTCAGCCTGGAATTGCGAGTCCCCTTTCTGGATGTTCGCATGATCGATCTGGCCATGAAAATGTCCCCCCAGTTGAAAATCAAGAAGCACGGGGACGAACGGATCGAGAAATGGATTCTTCGCAAAGCATTCCAAGGTACCGACTATATCCCCGATCAAATACTCTGGCGATACAAGGCCCAGTACACCCAGGGCGCCGGCTGTGAGCAGCTGGGCGAGAAGCTGGCCCACTCGGAAATAAGCGATAAAGAATATCGGCAGATCAAGCGAGACAATCCTCAAGCATCCATCAACAGTCGCGAGGCCGCATACTACTTTAAAATCTTCCGCCAATTCCATCCCCAAGACTCCATCCTGCCCTCCATCGGCATTTGGAAAGGTTTCGATTTCGATGAAGAACGGCAGCAGATATCCGGCACCATATAATAGCCGTACTTGGCCCTTGATGCTTCAGATCTTCCTTCCCGGTTTTTTCTAACATTCTTGACTTATTGAAAGATTTCATGATATTAAAAACAAGAAATCAAGGCTGAATTGTGGAATAAATTCAATATATATGCCGGACAAATATTCCAGCTTTGCTTTAAAACGAAATGAGTGTTAAAATGTCTATAAATTACAATTTTGAGTGGGACCCCATAAAGGCCCACGACAACCGAGACAAACATGCTGTGACTTTTGACGAAGCAGCAACGGTATTTAGAGATTCAAAGGCACTTTCCATATTTGATCCGGACCACAGTGAAACTGAAGATAGATGGATAACTTTGGGCATTTCGGGAAAAGGAAGATTATTGATCGTAATACATACTTTTCAAGAAGAAAGCGAAGATGCTGTTAGGATCAGAATTATTTCAAGCCGGAAAGCAACAAAACAAGAGATTAAAACATATGGTGAATGAACATGAGAAAAGAGTATGATTTTACAAAAGGTAAAAGAGGAAAGTTTTATCATCCAGAAATGAAGCTGAACATTCCTATTTATCTTGATGAAGAAGTTTCTGTTTTTATTGAGAAAATTGCGACAAAGAAAGGGCTTGATCGATCCTCAGTAGTGAACGAGCTTCTCAGGGGTGATATAAAAATCTCCGAGGCAATGTAATTGATCATTTTCGGCGAACGGCGGTGGAGCATAGCTTAGCTTGGGCCCTTGGGCAGGAAAAAAGATGAAAAGATTCATCCAGACAATAATTGCTGCGTTGATTATCACGTTCGGTGTTTGCCATGGTCAAACCAAGGGCATAGGGGTTGTCTCTATCAAGGATTCCTCAGGCAGGCAAATTGGGCTGTATAAGGGCAGTTACGCCCTTGTTTTCGGGGTATCAGACTACACGGCAGGTTGGCCAAAGCTGCCCAGCGTCGTTGAAGAGACAAAACTGGTCCAAATCGCTCTGGAAAACGCCGGATTCATTGTGCGTCGTGTACTCAACCCTAACGAAGAAATACTTAAGCGAGAGTTCGAGCAATTCATCGATCGGTATGGGTACGAACGAGACAACCGCCTTCTTGTTTTTTTCTCCGGTCACGGCTATAGCCGAAGAAAGGGCGCCAAAGGCTATCTCGTTCCCGTAGATGCGCCGGATCCACGAAAAAACGAGAGAGAGTTCCTCGGCAAAGCCCTTCCCATGAGCCAGGTAATTGCCTGGTGTCGGCAGATTGAGGCAAAGCATGCGCTCTTTCTTTTCGACAGTTGTTTCTCCGGAACTATTTTCAAAACCAAAGCGTTGCCGGAAATTCCGCCGCATATTTCAGAAATCACTTCTCGCCCCGTGCGCCAGTTCATTACTGCAGGAGATGCCGGAGAAGAGGTGCCCGCCAAGAGCGTTTTTGCTCATGCCTTCATCAGAGGACTCCGCGGAGAAGGAGACTTAACCAAAGACGGTTTTATAACCGGAACCGAATTAGGTCTATTTCTTCATGACAAAGTGCTTTATTACAACACAGGCCAGACCCCTCAATACGGGAAAATCAGGGATCCGGAATTGGACGAAGGTGATTTCGTTTTTAATATCTCGATTCAAGAGCCTCCCAAGGCCATTAAACAACCTATTAAATCTATCAAAAAAGTAACGACCTCGGTGACTTGGCGGCAGAAAGACGGAAAATATTGGTTATATGTGGACGGAGAGAGCCAGAATAATACCAAAAGCTGGTGGATGGATGATGATCTTTTGGTTTATATTCCAAAACTCAAACGATACTGCGTTTTAAAAGGTTATAAGAGAAAAAATGACAATACCTTGCGGGAACCCATGATACCTCCGACAACTTCCTCAGTGATTTGGCGACAGAAAGACGGAAAATATTGGCTATACGTGGATGGAGAAAGCAGGAGCGATACCAAAAGCTCGTGGATGGATAATGATCTTCTGGTTTATGTTCCAAAACTCAAACGATACTATGTTTTAAAAGATTATAAGAAAAAAAATGACAATACCTTGCGGGAACCCATGATACTTCCGACAACTTCCTCAGTGACTTGGCGGCAGAAAGACGGAAAATATTGGGTATACGTTGATGGAGAGAGCCAGAGCGATACCAAAAACTCGTGGATGGATAATGATCTTTTGGTTTATATTCCTAAACTCAAACAATACTATGTGTTAAAAGATTATAAGAAAAAAAATGACAACACCTTGAGGGAAGCAACAATAACCAGTCACAAATGAACCTCCCCGCAGCCCCCCTGGGCGGAATTTACTCTTTATAGTTAGAGGCCTGAAAATTGGCAGGTGATCTGTTTCGGATGTGATCACACCCATTAAACTTTTTCGCCACATTTCCCTCTCAGAACACACCAAATATTAGAAAATCTAGT
This sequence comes from Desulfobacterales bacterium, assembly GCA_050117895.1. GTDB lineage: Bacteria > Desulfobacterota > Desulfobacteria > Desulfobacterales > UBA11574 > S5133MH16. The sequence goes on from JASFLX010000242.1 coordinate 4,443, forward strand.
ACCAAGCCAATATAAAAGTATTAGAAATTGTCTAGCACCCCCTCCCTCCATCTAGTACCTTTTACCTAGAAAGCCCGACCTGGAACATAGGAAAAAATCATACTTTCTTCGTATTTACAGATTAAAATTGGGCTGGTAAAATGTATATGGATTATTAATTTCTGTATCCAAATAATCAAAAAATTTGCATGATACATGATATTGGCAAATGCCAAGTTTCGAAAAGCACTATTTATGAGGCAACTCTATAGATCGCAGAAAATGCCATAGATAAGATACCGATAAGATATAACAACATCGGCAATAGGCCATGTATTGACAAGATACCCCAGGTTTTGAAAGGCGGAGTTTTTAGCATATAGTCTCAATAT
>JASFLX010000243.1:0-4800 GCA_050117895.1 Desulfobacterales bacterium
CTTCTTGAACCGGTTATGATATTAATTATGGGGATTGTTGTAGGTTTCATCGTTCTTTCCATATGTTTACCGATTTTTGAAATGAACCAGCTTATCCGGTAGCGCCGTTCCGTATTAAAAGATGACGTGGATTATGGATGGCAGTATAAATAAATCTCTCCATAAAAATCTATTGCATTTAGTTGGTGAAATTTTTATGCAGGTCACCGGAATGCTTATTGCCCGTGTTATTTCATAAAACTAAAATGATAAGGATGAATAAGGTATGAAGAATAAAAATTTTTTAAAAAAGATAGGCGGTCGTGGATTTACACTGATTGAATTGATGGTTGTTATCGTAATATTGGGAATACTTGCCGGGCTTATCATACCGAGGATAATGGGACGGCCTGAGGAAGCAAAGCAGCTGAAAGCAAAGATGCAGATTGAGAGTTTGGAGACAGCTCTGAAATTGTATAAACTAGATAACGGCATGTATCCGGATACCGAACAGGGCTTGCAGGCACTTATCGAGAAGCCTGAGACCGGGATACTCCCGAAGAATTGGCGCAAGAAGGGCTATCTTGAAAAAGGAAGGCTCCCGAAAGATCCTTGGGGAAATGAATTCGTCTATCTTTCTCCCGGAGCGCACGGCGAGTATGACATTATTTCATATGGTGCAGACGGAGTTCCGGACGGAGAAGACAAGAACAAGGATATTAACAGTTGGGAAATTGAATAGTTGCCATCCGGAGATGTTTCATTTTGGTGATCAGCAGCTTTCTTGCCAAACCGGGTATTGATGACCATGAATACCGCTGAAACCACTTAAATTCTCACCAAATAACCATGACACTTAACTTCAGGCGAAACAACGGTTTCACTCTCATAGAACTCATAGTGGTTATTTCTCTTATCAGCCTTATGCTTTTTTTTGCCGTTCCACAATTTCAGGTTGATATTCTGTCGGACAATACCAAAAAAGCGTCACGATGGATTATGTTGCAAGTGCATACTTTAAAAGAAAAGGCGGTTCATGATCAAAAACGCTATGTTTTGCACCTAAGTTTGGATTCAAACAGACTTTGGGTAACCAGCGAAATGATGTCACCGGAGGAGATTCAAGCTGCAGAGGCGGACGGCTTCAAACTGTCCGATGATATATCATTACAAGATGTCGAATATCCGGGTCAAAAAAAAATCACAGTTGGCCGGGCGGATATCTATTTTTATAAAAAGGGATATTCAGATAAGGCAATTATCCATATTTCAACTAAGGATAACGAGATTCTCTCTTTTCTTATCGAACCGTTTCTTTCTCATGTCCGCTTATATAATAAATATATAGAATTTGAAGATTGAACAAAAGACAAACAAAGGTCAAAACGCAGGATGCAGAAGACAGAGTACGGAAGACAGAAGACACCACCCCGGGATTTGAACCATGATTCCGGTTTTACGCTCCTTGAAATCATGGTTGCCGTTTCCATCATCGCCATTGTTCTGGTTAGTGTATATAAAATGCAGGCTCAAACCATCTCCATGAACTATGCCGCAAGATTTTATGCAACCGCACCTCTGCTGGCCCAATTAAAAATAGCTGAAGTTCAAATAGAAAATTTGGGTAAATCGGCAGATGATTCAGGTGATTTCGGGGATGAATTTTCGGGTTACAGATGGAATGTTGTCGTAGATGATATTGAGTCAGAACTACTTGGAAATATTGCTGAGAATTTAAAAAAAATCGATGTTAACATATCTTTTAACAACGATGAATTAACATACCGCCTAAGATCCTATAGATTTATACAGGAGTAATCGATTTAGGAATGCATCAAAAGTCAGGAAAAAATAGCGTAACGCCATTCACCCGCGACCCGCAAACCAATAGCGGTTTTACTTTGCTTGAAATTTTGATTGCGATTTTTATTTTTGCGATTCTTGTTACAACAATATTTGGTTCATATCATTCAGTATTCACCGGTGCCGAGGAAATTAATCAGGGGGTTACATCTTATGAAATGGCAAGAAACTGCCTGAACCGGATAATTTTTGACCTTGAGTCCATCCATCTATCTTTGCCTCCGCAATATGCGCCTCCAGATTTTAGCGACCCGCCGGATCCTTATCGAATCGTTGGAGACACGAATAATGTTCAAAATATATCCTTTCCTAAACTCAGATTTACTTCAACGGCACATGTATCCTTCGGGGGGAAAACAGAAAGTGACATCGCGGAGGTCGTTTACTATGTTCAGGCCACCGACGACGACAATTTCTTTCTGAGACGTGCAGACAACCTATACCCATATGAAGAATTTGAAGAAAATTCGGGTGACCCCATATTGTGCGAAAACCTTAAATCGCTGACATTCAAATATTATGACCGGGAAGGGACAGAATACGATTTGTGGGATTCTGATGCAGAGGATTTCGGATATGCAACCCCTGCGGCAATCGGTATAAAACTCGAGTTGACCGGCGGTACGGGTTCCCTATGGTTCGAAACCATGGTAACACTGCCGGTCTATCGAAAGAAAAAAGAATAAAAAATAGAGGCTTATGCCTGATAAAATTTTAAGAAACCATCGGGGCATTGCCCTTCTTGTTACCGTGACGATCGTCACGATATTGATTGCGGTTGCCCTTGAAATGAACAGAAAGACCCGGTCAGTCGTCTTTTCCGCCGCTGCAAGCCGGGATCGTATTACCCTTTCGCATATGGCGTCCTCAGGTATAGATATCGCAAAAGCCATTCTGATAAAAGATAGAAACAATTCAGATTTCGACTCACTCCAGGAAGACTGGGCTGATTCCAAAGAAATCAGCGAACTCCTTCAGGATATGCCCTTTGAAGATGGAGACATCAAATTAACCATAACTGACGAACTCGGAAAAATTCAGATAAACAGCCTTGTCACATATCCTGATGGCCATATTTTTAATGAATCCCAGAGGGATATGTGGCATCGATTTTTACATCTTGTAATTTCTCAAAATGAATCGCTTGAAGAACTCGAACCGGACATGATCATAAACTCGGTCAAAGACTGGATAGATTCCGGAGATGATGAGGCGATTACCGGTCTAAACGGGGCGGAATCGGACTATTACCAGGAGCTTGATCCCCCCTATGTTTGCCGAAACGGCCCGTTCATTCACATTGGCGAACTTGTTCTTATAAAAGGGATCACAACGGAATACTGGCAACTTGCAGGGGGGGTGTCCGGCATTTCCCGCTATATGACGGTCTTTGGTACCAGCGAAACGAGTAACAATAAATTTACGTATGAAGGAAAAATAAACATTAATACCGCAGATCTCCCGGTACTCGTTGCGATGCTCCCTTCAGGGAACCCGGAGCTTGCACAGGCCATATACGACTATCGGTTAGAGACTTCGGACTCGGAATATATCCATAATCTTTCCAGTACTACCTGGTATAAACAAGTGCCGGGTTTGAGTGATGTTGAAATCGATCCTAAAATTATCACAACCACCAGCGATATTTTTCGAATTGACTCACTTGCGACATTACATGACATAAAAATGAAAATAACAGCGATGGTAAAAAGGGAGCAAAACAAAAAAACCGGGAAATGGGAATGTAGCGTTTTGAGTTGGAAAACAGAATAAAATTCTTGTATTAATCCGTTTCACATCCTATTAGATGGGCTGGGAGAAGGGGCACAGCTTGACAAAACAGTCATAACATACTATAATTACAATTATTTCAAATTAGGAAGTTCAATGAGCAGAAAAATCCTCGGCCTCGATATTCGACATGATGCCGTATCAGCAGTTGTAGTAAAAAGTGGTATCAAGGAGACAGACATAGAAGCCCATGTCCATATCCCGATATCAAACCATATATATATGGAAACGGTTTTGGCTGCTTCCCTGAAAACCATTGTTGAAAAGATCGATATATCCGGTTCTGTCTGTGTGGCGTCCTTTCCTGCCAACGAGATATCTTACAGAAACATTCAGGTCCCGTTCAAGGGACGGAAAAAAATAAAAAAAATCCTTCCTTACGAACTTGAGCCTACGGTTCCGTTTCCCATAGATGACCTGATAATAGATTTTTATACTCTTGATTTGGATGATGTTGCCAATCGTCACAACCTCATTGCAGCGGCTATAGAAAAATCAAGACTGCAGGCATATTTAGAAACACTTGCCTCGTTTAATATCGAGCCCGAGATTGTTACCGTTGGCGGTTATCCGGCAGCGCTATGCGCCGCCCATCTTGTAAATATTCATGAAAACTGGCTGTTTGTCGACATAGATTCGAATCAAAGCACCTTGTTTGCTATTTTTTCCAGGGGCATTTGCCTGATACGTTCTTTCCCAATACGTTCAGATGCTCGTTCATTTGGAATGGAATCACTTTGTACCAACATACGGCACACCCTCTCTGCATTGGAAGAGATTATGGGTTTGGATTTTAAACCGGAAGGTGTATTTATCACCGGATGCGGGCTTAATAATTCCGGTTTTGATCAGGATATGGAACAGCGCCTTGGATGTCCTGTCAAACGGACGGATTTTGTTCGCGATACAGGCATTATAAAAAAGCATGCCGATTCGCAGTTATGGAATCCCCGGCAAATGGACAATTCCTTTTCACTTGCGCTTATGGAAATTGAAGGGACCAATGGTTTGAATTTCCGAAAAGGTCCTTTTGCCGCAAAAAAATTCTGGGAGGAACACAGAAATAATTTGATTAAAACCGGTATTCTTGCCGGTGTGGTTCTTGTGTTAGCCTTTTTCAACGTGGTTTTTGATTCCTATTTTATGGGAAAAAAGCTGACCGTCCTG
>JASFLX010000244.1:0-4765 GCA_050117895.1 Desulfobacterales bacterium
TGATTTAAAATTTATCCATTTGGTCGCTTTATGTTTGCTGTAAATCCATGCTACGATGCATCAATTCGTCGTTTCTCAGCGCTATATAAAAAAAGGTATAAAGCGATTCCACCCATCACCATCAGGCTGCAGAGTAACTGGCCCATGGAAAATGACATAAAGATAAATCCCAGCTGGGCATCGGGCTGGCGATAATATTCTATGAAAAACCTGACCGTACCGTAGCCTATGATGTAAAAAGCGAGGTTGGCTCCCCGAGGTTTTTTCAGGCTTCGCAGATTCCACAAAACTGCAAAGAGGACAATGCCTTCAAAAAAAGCCTCATAAAGTTGTGAAGGGTGCCTCAGATCCGTTCCTGGAGCCAAGGGGAAATGCATCCCAATGGGTGTGGATGTTATCCTGCCGTATAATTCGCCGTTAATAAAATTACCGAGCCGTCCGAATGTATATCCCAGAGGCACGACCGGGGCAAACAAATCAACCATATCCCAAAAGTTCAATGTTGTTTTACGAATATACAGCCAGACTGAAATAAGCACACCCATAAGGCCCCCGTGGAAAGACATTCCTGAAATTCCGGTAAACGTTATCGAGCCGTTTATAAATTGAAAGGGTAGAAATATTTCAAGGGGGTTATTGAGATAGTAGGTCAAGTTGTAAAACAGAACATATCCCAGACGTCCGCCGGCAATAACGCCGATGATTATAAACAGCATAAGGTTTTGAACTTCATCACCCGAAACATGGAAGCGCTTTTCGTGTCTTACGCGATATAAAACCATGCCGTAGGTGATTCCAAAAGCGACGATATACATTAGCCCGTAATACTGGAGCTTGAACCATCCGATTTCAAAGATAACCGGGCTCATTTTTTCCGGCAAATGCTGCCACCAAATCCAGAAACTATTCATAACCATTGAGTTTGTGGCTGGATGTAAGGGTTAAATTAATCAAGGAAAATGTGTTCAATTTGTTTTTTGAATATTATGAACATAGACGCGTGAGAATCTATTTTGTCATCTTTAATACCATAAAACCTCGATTCATTCGCCAGATAAACATATGGATCGTTTCGTCTTTTTTGATCTCGCTGATAACCTTATTTAGATCGCTGACGGTTGTAATGCTTTTGTGATTAATCTCCTTGATAATATCGTGCCTCTGAACTCCTGCCTCATCAGCCTTGCTGTCCGGTTCCACGGCGGTTACAATCACACCTTCAGCCTGTTTGAGGTTGAGTCGGCGTGCAATTTCGGGGGTAACATTGTTAACGCTAATCCCGAGCTCTTCCTGCTTTTCCTTACGGGTACTCCTGGCGGAAATTCGGGTCTCTTCTCTTTTTGCAATTTTAACTTTAAAGGTACGGGTCTTTCCGTTTCGTAATATTTTAATCTTTACGGTTTCGCCGACATCGGTATTTGCTATCATGCCGGTGATTTCTCTGGCAGTGCCGACTTCTTTTCCATTAATTGACAATATAATATCCTGGGGTTTTATTCCGGCGATATCCGCAGGGTCGTCCGGAAAAACTTCCGTAACCAGAACGCCTTTTCTTGATTTTATTCCGTAGTACTCTGCGACTTGCTTGCTGATGTCCTGGATACCGACGCCAAGCCAGCCCCGGGTAACCTCTCCACTGCTTTTGAGCTGGTCGACAATGTTTTTGACGAGGTTTATCGGGATGGCAAATCCGATGCCGCTCCCGCCGGCGATAATGGCAGTATTGATACCCACCACCTTGCCCTCCATACTGATAAGGGGGCCCCCGCTGTTGCCGGGATTAATTGATGCATCGGTCTGTATGAAGTCATCATAGGGTCCTGACCCGATAACACGGCCTTTGGCGCTTACAATCCCTGCAGTAACGGTATGCTCAAGCCCAAAGGGATTTCCGATCGCCACCACCCACTGACCAATTTTAAGAGCATCCGAATCTCCGAATAACAATACGGGAAGATCACGATCCGTCTTGATTTTTATCAGGGCCAGATCCGTGTTGGCATCCCGCCCGATAATTTCGGCATCGAACTCTTTTTCATCTTTAAGTATGACTTCAATCTTTTCCGCGTTTTCCACAACATGGTTGTTGGTTACAATATAACCGTCCTTACTAATGATGAATCCCGACCCGAGGCTTCGCTGCTTAAAATCGTGCGGTCGTTCTTCACCGAAAAAGCGGTCAAAAAAATCATGGAAAGGATCGTCCTCACCAAAAGGACCTTTTTTAAAGTGACGGAATACCCGGCCGCCCCCTTTGATTATTTTTACTGTCCTGATGTTAACTACTGCCGGACTGGCATTTTCAGCCAGTTTGTTGAAACTTTCCGGAGCCAGGAGACTCGTGCCGGCGTTTGTTTCAAGACCTGAAGCCGGGTTAAAACTTGAGAGCACAAATATTCCAACTGCCAGTAATACAATGAAGATAACGTAATTTTTTCTTGGGTTATCTTTTTTGTTTTTAATAAATTCCATCGATAGACTCCTTTACTATTATATTTTTAAATTAATTATGATGGTCTTGAAAAAGCAATCTTTATGCCATAATTGATGAATTGGGCAACAGTCGAATTTGTCATGTTTTTGGTTTTAAGATTCAGGGTTTAGAAAATTAAAATCAACTGTTTTAACAGACCGTTAACAGTATCGAAAAAAGTCGCTTTTTATTTTTATTAAAAGATACCATATTTGCTACAGCGAAAGCAATATTGGATAAAAAGTATCCAGTATGAATCTATGTGTATAGAAAATATCCGGTTGACAAGATGCTCAGAAGGGCCTATTTGCGAAACCGGTCTAACCTTATCTTTACTGCGTTTGCATGTGCATCCAGTCCTTCGATTTCTGCCAGGCGGATTATGTCTCCGGCTTCACGCTCAAAAGCTTGTTTGGAGTAATGGATGAGACTGGTCTTTTTAACAAAATTGTCCACCGAAAGCGCTGACGAAAATCTTGCCGTACCGGCAGTTGGGAGTACATGATTGGGGCCGGCAATGTAGTCGCCAACCGGTTCGGGAGTATAATCTCCTAAAAACACCGCCCCGGCATTACGTATTTGACCGATAACCGCAAATGGATCTTTGATCTGAATTTCAAGATGCTCCGGTGCAATTCTGTTTGAAAGTTCAACAGCAGCATCAATATCCGGCACCACTATAATTGCCCCGAAACTGGACATCGATTTCTCGGCAATCTCTTTTCGCTTAAGAGCTTCAAGCTTCTTATCAACGGCAAGAGCAACCGCTTTTGCCGTTGCTTTGGAATTCGTTACCAGAATTGCTGAGGACAGTATATCGTGTTCCGCCTGCGACAGGAGGTCGGCTGCAATATACTCAGGATTTGCCGTGCTGTCTGCGATCACCAAAATTTCACTCGGACCCGCAATCATATCTATACCTACAGTTCCTGCCACGATCTTTTTGGCAATGGTAACATAGATATTTCCGGGACCCACGATGACATCGACTTTCGGAATCGTTTCAGTCCCGTATGCAAGAGCGGCAATGGCCCATGCGCTTCCGACCTTGTAAACCGAATTAACCCCTATCTTTTTAGCAGCAGTCAGAAGATGGGGGTTTACTTTTCCGTCTCTGTTGGGCGGCGTCACCATGGCGATATGCTTTACACCGGCGACTTTAGCCGGAATGACACCCATTAAAACCGAAGAGACGAGAGGCGTCTTTCCACCCATTCCCCCCGGCACATAAACACCGGCGCTATCCACGGGGTTTACCATCTGTCCCAGAAGCGTACCGGGCCTTTTTGTATTTATCCATGATTTGATGAACTGCTGTTTATGGAAGCCTTGAATTTGTTTGATAGCTCTATTTAAAGCACGAACAAAGGAACGGTCGACTCTTTTTGCAGCGGTGTCAATTTCTTCACGTGTTGCCTTAATCGACGTTATGGTCAATTCCGGAGAATCAAACCGATTTGAATATTCAATAAGCGCTTTATCCCCATTTTTTCTGACATCCTCAAGGATGCGCGTCACCGAAAGAACATCTTTTTTCTTAAAACCAAGTCCTCTGTTTGCAATTGACGCTATCCTTTTTTCAGCCGATTTCGACGGGTAATTATAGATTTTCATAAAGGTTGCTTTCCTTTTTAAGGTCTCGTATTGTGCATCATACTTCACTTGTTGGGTCTAATTTTTACTTTAAAATAGAGTTGTTTGTCAATACCTGAGGTATCCAAAAGCAGGGCAAACGCATTTCAATCCCAATACAGGGAGAACGCTCCGCGACGGGGTGCTTCTCTTTCCAACCGACTGAAACTTGTGCTTAAGCACCCATAAGCCCGAGCCGCGCCCGAGTTATTAACTACCATTCGTCGCTAAATAATCCAGTTAGTTTTTTAAGTCATCATATCATTCGGCCCGGGCTAACGCGTGCTAAAGCCCTTCAAACAGTCAGTCGGTTTCCAAGAGAAACACCCCGTCGCTACGCTGCACCGAAATGAAATGCGTTATCATGTATCCAAAGGGCTTATTACTTGGATTATACAAGTTTGACATCTGTCTATTATATTTGATAGTGTTACAATTTAGTAGTAAATCTGCAATAAAATTATTTTAGTTTTCGCAAAGAAGGAACAGAAAATATAGGTTTAAACGTTTTGAAAGTAAAACTGAACCATTTGTTTTCATCGGAACTATTCATATCTTTTCTATATCGACTGTGTCGAGCCTATTCATGGACATTTCGTCTAAAGGTCGAGAATGAGAAAGAATGGATGGATTATCTAAAAAATGGTGGCGCTGTATTGC
>JASFLX010000245.1:0-4761 GCA_050117895.1 Desulfobacterales bacterium
CTAGAAGCTATCTCAAAAAAGTCTTTTTTTCCAATCTCTGTGTTAGGCCCTCGTTTCAAGTCCTCGACATACTTGAGTATGCCTGTCGGAGATCCCGTGATGTTTTCAGGGCGGGTTGGAACTCGGTCCTGCCTTGACCTTGAGCCAAAATCCTATTTTTGAGATGGCTTCTAGTGTCCATTCTTCCTCAAGATCATAAAAAAGGGAGGCTCGCACACGCATTGCTGAACGGCTATGTCTCATGGTTTTGGCCATAATTTTTATAGGACTCATTGTATTTTCAAAAAGAAAAATTAAAAGCATAACCAAATTAAAAGCAAATAACATACCGAAATTTTGAATACAGTGGGATATGTCTGCAACATATTGATTTTAATAGTATTAATGATTTGATTGCACAGGCTGCATTTGGCTGTTATACGGAATCTAAATAAAATGAGACACTTTCTATCAGTTTAGAAAAGATGGCTCCTTTTTATTTGACATTTAGACCTTAAAACAAATCCAGGCACAAAAAGAGTTTAATTTTTTTGACTGGGGACAAAGCAAAGGGATGAACGAGCTCTACACAAACACTCTGATTAGAAGGCAATAAAACATTAATGCATTGAAATACTCTTTTTTTTAGTAACAATTCGCTGTGCTTATAGCAGAAGTGCCCAACTCCAGGGGAAATTATAGTGTATCAGCAGAAACTTGAGACATAAATGAATTTTGAGACATTTTACCAGTGACTTGGAGGCCGTATATGAATGATTCATTTTATGATCCGTAACCAAAGGACATCCGGCAAACTGCCCACAACCCTGAATCCCGTCTGTGGCGGAGAACCTGGCGAGCAATGTAGTTATGATATCTTAACGCTTAACCACTTTTGCCTCGAAACCCTCGTTTTGAAGCTTTTTGGTGAATATTTCGGTCTCTTTCTCTGTCCTGAAAGCTCCAAACAAAAGTTTGGTTTTGTTGTTTGCAGTCGTGTCTGGTACGGTGTATGTAAGGTATGTTTTCCATTGTAGGTCGGCTTCAAGCTTTTTTAGCTCTTGATCTGAATTAAAAGTTCCTAGCTGAATTGCATAAGGCATTTTCGCCTCGAGTGGATAGAGGTTTTTTTTTCCTTTTAATTTCAGAGCAGCTTTCATTGTCTCCTCAAGAGTCCTGTAGAACCCAATAAAAATGCGATGATATTCTCCCCTGTCAGGGATTCGTGCGGGACATACAAATGCCAGGGCACCTTTTTCTCTGAGCTTTATGGCTTCGCTGTTGGCAACATGCTTTTTCTGATAAGAACTGACGTGAATCGTATACGGATAAGCACTTTTCTTACCTAACCTTACTCCCTTTTTCGGATGATTAAAACTCCCGAATTCAATTTGTTTCCAAGAATTTTCCCCAATAAAGATCAAGCCATCATAATTGTTGTTGCCTTTCCAACCGTTGGACATCCAGGAACATTGTAGAAGCTCATCGTTTTTTAATATTATTTTTCCTGAGCAGTAATATTTGGGTTCCGAAAAATCCTCTGAATGGCTTAGAAAAGTCCTGTCAGTGACGACGATTCGTTTTATGTTTGACAAGGGTAGTGTTAAAGCTGAAGCGCCATAATATGCATAAAATGTAAAGGGATCATTAGGATGATAGTCGGAGTGCACATTTTTGATTAGATAATTTTCATCCGTCCAGCCAGTCACATAAGCATCAATCCCGTAAGATTGATCTGCCAATACCGAACTCGCAGAAACTAAAAAGATGCATAAAGTAAACAAACATGTCCATATAATCGTGTTGGTATTTTTCATGATTTTATTCTTCCTGATAACGGATAAAACAACCAAGCATATAATCCGGTTTCTGGGTGACCGGCTACGGCTTTTCCCCAGAGGGGAATGCAGGATTACTTGGTTTTCATTGTTGAAGACACAGAGCTTCAATAAACAAACACTTATAGCCTTTTACTCAATCGCACGGACAAACAGTTTAAAACTTTCTGAATTTATTATGAATTTTTATGCAAAAGTCATGCAAAATCGAAAAATTTAGTAAAATTTAGTAAAATTTTTATAAATATTAAAATATTATATAATATTTTATGACGAGCATAAAAGTGCTAATTCATATCGAGATCTGTGATATTGTGGAGCAGATTACATAAAGTCTATGTAAATATTTGCCTAATTTTTGGATAACGCTAAGGAGATATAAATGAGAAAGGTTGGTTAACGGATTTTCGTTGCTATAAATTCATTAAAAATAAAAGATGGTTGATCCCCTTTTAAAATTTGAAAATCTCATCTTAAGAAGAACCTTGTTCCGGAATCATTAAAATACATGCTTTCTCAAGAGCTTCAACAAATTTCGGGTTCGTTTTTCTCATTCTCATTATTCTGTCCCAAGACAGGATATTTTCAAGCGTGGGCTGCTCTATTCCGATGTTCGATTCCCTCTCAACGGCCTCGATTATTAACGATACGGAATAGATGGTGATATTTTCCAACATTTTTTCAACAGAGATGTTTGTCTTATCTTTATGTTGAGATCTTAATATTTCCGATATACAGACGGATAGAATTGGATCCGCAACATCCTCCGGCTTTTTACATTCTTCAAGATCATAACTTGCATCTAAAAAATCCCCGGCCATCTTTTGTAGGGTATCTAACCATTCATTATTCAGGTTCTGTGGTAAAAGTGCATCAGGCCCATGCAATAAAACTTCATTACCGAATTTGGATAGCATGTCATTAAACCTTTGGTCTTAATTCCCGTTAATCTTATCCCTCAACTTACCGGAACACTTAAACGTTAGAACCTTTCTGGGTGCCAACATCATGTCGTGACCGGTAGCCGGATTCCTGCCTTTTCGTTCATCTTTCTGTTTAACACAGAATTTGCCAAATTTGCTTATTAAAACATCTTCACCGGATTCCAATGTGCTTTTGATGATTTCAAGAAGCGTTTCCACAATTTCTGATGATTTTTTTTGGGTGAAACCGATTTGATTGTGGATGGATTCTACGATCTGAACTTTCGTGAGTGCCATGGTATGTTTCTCCTACGGATATGAATGGTGTTTTTTTGAAAGATTGGTCAACATCGCATTTAAGTTAAATATTGTCAAGATAACGCAACAGTTGATTTCGGTTAGAAATTTACCGCATTGTAACACAAAAATGACAATATATTTCAAGCGGTAAATTCATCATTGAAATCGTACGATCCAGTGTGAATGAAGAACAAAACCATTTGACAGGGTTTGTCCTTTTGCTTTTTTATGAATTTTTAGATATATATAGTTTTAATTGCAGGATTGAAGATTTAAGGTCTTGTTTGAATGAAGATTGGCTGCATTCGACCATTTAAGTAAGATACACTCAACTCATATTTAATTATAAAAACATCCGGTCAAATCCATGGCGACAAATCTTCCCCCTGAGTATTTTGAGGCGGATAAACGATATCGGGCCGCCAAAACACCTGTCGAAAAAATTTCTTGTATCGAAGAACTGCTGCGCATTGTTCCCAAACACAAAGGCACGGACAAGCTCAGAGCCGGACTGCGCAAACGGCTCTCTAAATTAAAAATCACCGCTCAAACCAAAAAAGGCATCGGAAAGCGGGAATCGGCTTTTCGCATCGAAAAAGAAGGTGCCGTACAAGTGGTGCTGGTCGGTCCTGCCAATGTGGGTAAATCCGCTCTGGTATCAACTCTCACCAACGCCACACCCGAAATCGCTGATTTCCCGTATACAACCTGGAAACCCACTCCGGGAATGATGCCCATGGAAAACATCCAGATTCAACTGGTGGATACGCCGCCGCTTAACCGGAATTTTATGGAACCGGAATTATTGGACCTGATTCGAAGATCGGATTATATTTTATTGGTCGTGGATTTACAGACGGATCCGGTCCATCAGTTGGAAGACTCGGTTGCCATCCTTCAAGAACACCGGATCATTCCCGACCATCTTAAAGAACTTTACACTGAGCAGCGCGGCTTAATCTTCATACCCTTTTTGGTATTGACCAACAAGTTTGACAATGACAATTTTGATGAAAATTTCGAAATTTTCTGTGAGCTGCTTGAGAATGACTGGCCTTCCATTCCGGTTTCAGCAAGCACCGGTCGCAACCTGGAACAGTTTAAAAGGATGCTGTTTGATTGTCTTGAAATTATACGCGTCTACTCCAAAGCTCCCGGTAAAGAGCCGGATTTCAGGGAACCGTTTATCTTGAAAAAAGGAGATACGGTTGAGGACTTTGCAGGGAAAGTGCACCAGGATTTTGCCCAAAAATTAAAAACCGCCCGATTATGGGGCACGGACGTCTTTGACGGACAGTTGGTGCAACGAGACCACGTATTAAGCGACGGTGACATTGTAGAACTTCAGATATAAAGGGCTGGTTATTTCAAGTCGGCAATCTGTATCGTGCGTTTTAAGAAGAAATATATGGCGTTTCTGTTTTGGTTGACACGGGAAAATCTCACGTGCCCCATGGATCGTTGAACTTCATTGCATTTCCACAGGACTATATTGTCCGGCACTAAATATGACGTAATACTCGAATATAATCAGACAATAGAAGCTTCTGTTGATAAAGGATTATATTTTATAATTCCAGATAGTTATAATGCTGCATTATACGCTCCTGAGTGAAACACCTTTCCCTTTCTATACCCTCTAATTTCACAAATACTTCAAAATGAAACCCATGCATCTTGGGACTTGAATATTTCATTTTTAAAAGTTATCCATAGATATA
>JASFLX010000246.1:0-4724 GCA_050117895.1 Desulfobacterales bacterium
CCTCCGGTCATCTTCTCGCACAGACTGTTTACCTGCCTACCCGCACCCCTGCACCCCCCTTAGCACAACCATCACCGGCGCCTGAAGTATCCCGCTCGGCAACTGCTAAGCCACGCGTTCAGACCCCGAAACCAATTTCAATGCCGGTCCGCGCGCCTGCAGCGCCTTCCGTACAACCGCGATCGGTGTCTGAAGAACCTCGTTCAGAACCCGCCGGGCCAACCTTTCAGACCTCCAAACCCATTGAAAAGGCCGATTTTCACCGGCTCTCAGAGCCTTTTTTTCGGGTGCAAAGCTGTGATCTGGAAGGCGACGGTAAAGGTGAACTGGCTTTTTTGAGTCCCAAAGCAGTTGTGATTTATGGGTTTGAAACCGGTCATCTTGTCCGGAAACTAAGCCACCGATTTGACAAAGACAGCTATTTCCCGCTCCACCTACACGCCGTGGATATTGACGGCCGCAAGGGAGACGAGCTGTTGGTTACCCTTGCCAAGCCCTCCCAAACCCTGGAAAAAAAGGACAGCCGGCTCTGTTCCATGATCCTGACACTGCAAAAAAGCACCTTTCATCCGCTCGTAAAAAACTGGCCGTATTATCTGAGGGTGATCCGGGACCGACACGGTCGGGCCATTGCCCTGGCCCAGTCTCGGGGTGACTATGAACCCTACACCGGCCCCATCTCCCTGCTGAGATGGAACTCAACTAACAAAAAAGTTGAGCTGGGCGGGCCCTATAGACCGGCCCGCGGAGTCTACTCCATCTATCAATTTAATCTGATGCCTGAAGATCCGCAACGGGTGATGATCCTTGAGCCCAACAATAATTTGAACGGCTATTTTGCACCGGAAGAGATTCTGGAAGCCACGGGCATCCGGAATTACGGTGACTTTCACGAACTGGCTTACCCTATCAAACTCGAAAAGGATGAAATCATCGGCGGGTTTGACACCAAGACGTTCCGGGAAATTTATGCGTCCCGCCGTTTTGAGCTAAGACCGGCATTTGAGGGGCAGAGCTTTATTATTTACAAAGAACGAACCGGTAGCGGCGGCATACTGAAAAGTGCCGTCAATAAGGTTTTGTCTTCCAAGGGGGTGGATCAGGTGGTCGGCGTGAAATGGGCGGGAGAACAGATCGTTGAAACCTGGCAGTCCAAAAAGCTCTCCAAAAACATCCTGGATTTCACGTTCACCCAAAATCCGGAACGGATCATGGTCCTTTATAAAGAAGGAGACGGTTGCGCGCTGGAGGCCTTGCACTAAGGGCTCGCTCAAAAACAACTTCACATTTTCGCATCCCAGCTTCAGGCCATCTTTGGCTGTTGCTCAATCGCGAAGTCCTCAAAATAGCTCGCTATTCCTGTGGCTTCGCTCAATCGCAGCAACCAAATCTGACCTAAATCTGAGCGCCAATTCTGCGAATTTATTTTTGAGCGAGCCCTAAGGTCTCAATAATAATTTCATTCTGGAGTACTGGAGTCTTGGACATTCTTTTGCTGATTCGTCTTTCCAGTACTCCGATACGCCATCACTCCGATACTCCAGTATCCCATATGTTGACATTCTCCGGACTGCCACGGATATTTCAATAAAAAACCCTCTTGATTTAAACCCGAATATCCCTCAGTAATTTACTTTATTTAGATTAAAATGCGTTTTACCTGATATTTATAAAAATCCGGGTTGACAATAAAATTGACTTTTGATATTGGAAACGGTTGGCGTATTTGTGAATACCACAAACAACGCCCGGCAACCGATCCGGCCCGAAAGGTCCGGTGAAGGGTTATGGAAGAACTTTAAACGAAAATTATTATCCTGATAATAAAGGAGAATTCCATGCAACAAGTTGCCACCACCCCCCCGGAAGATGAAATATCAAAAACGCTTCAAATCATCGAAAACAAAGAACACGACCCCAACCATCTGGTAAAACTTCTTCAGGAAATACAATCGGAACTCGGATATGTACCGGAAAGCGCCCAGAGACTCATTGCCAGGAAAATGAATACGCCGATGAGCCAAATTTACGGCATACTGAGTTTCTATAATTTCTTCCGATTGTTTCCTCCGGGCAGAAACCGGTTGACGGTATGCCTGGGGACGGCTTGCTACGTCAAAGGTTCCAGGAACATTTTGAAGGAGATCACTTCCCGGTATGAACTCGAAGCCGGTCAGACCACAAGCGACAGAAGATTTTCACTCGATATTGTAAGATGTGTGGGATGTTGCGCCATTGGACCGGTCATGACGGTCAACGATAAAGTCTATGGAAGGATGAAACCCGCGAAAGTAAAAACAGTCCTTAGGGAATATAAATAGTGCCCGAACAAAAAATAGGATTTTTTGTTAAGATCTCAGATATTGGCGAAAAAGACAGTTTTCGTTTAGGCACTAAATAGAGGTGCTATCATGACAATCCAATCAACCAACGACCTTTCGGCCCTCGAGAAAAAAATCCAAAAAGAGAAATCCGAACTCTCCAAAAAAACACAGGTGATCGTCTACCAGGGGACCTGTGGCTTCGCCTCCGGAGCACAGGAAGTTTTGGAAGCGCTCAAAAAAGAAATATATGCGAAAAATCTCACAGATGTTGCCGTCCTGGAACATTCGTGTATGGGGTGCTGCTATCTCGAACCTTACATGAGCGTGACGGACCCGGAAGGTATCTACACCCTCTACGGATACCTCACCCCTGAAAAGGTGAAACAGATTGTGGAAACACATCTGATAGGAGGGGAAGTGGTTCGGGAATTCATGGTGGATATCAACACGCCGTTTTTCAGCCGCCAGGAAAAAAGGATCACGGAATTGCTCGGAAAAATCAATCCCTTCAAAATTGAAGACTACATTTTTTACGATGGATATCAGGGACTTTCCAAGGCCCTGGGAATGAAACAGACAGACGTGATCGAAGAAGTCAAACGTTCGGGTCTGAGAGGAAGAGGCGGCGCCGGTTTCCCCACAGGGGTAAAATGGAATTTTGCATACAACACGGAATCGAATCAAAAATACATGGTCTGTAATGCTGATGAAGGGGACCCGGGCGCTTACATGAACAGAGCCGAACTGGAGGGAAACCCCCATGCGGTATTAGAAGGCATGGCAATCGGAGGATACGCCATTGGCGCAAACAAAGGCTACATTTACGTGAGAGCGGAGTATCCCCTGGCTGTAGAAATACTCAATGCGTCCATTGCCCAGGCCAGAGAGTACGGTCTGTTGGGAAAAGGAATTATGGGGACCTCTTTCGATTTTGACATAGAACTCTTCCTGGGTTCCGGGGCGTTTGTCTGCGGTGAGGAGACAGCCCTTCTGGCATCTTTGGAGCAAAAAAGAGGCAATCCCAGGCCCAGGCCGCCATTTCCCGCAACAGAAGGACTTTTTGGCAAGCCCACGGTGATAAACAATGTGGGAACACTCTCTAACCTGCCGCTGATTATGTGCAAAGGCGCCGACTGGTGGGGTTCCATTGGCTCTGAATCCACAAAAGGGACCAAGGTATTCTCCCTGACCGGCCAAATTGCCCGGAGCGGTCTGATCGAAGTTCCCATGGGAATTTCATTGGGTGAAGTGGTATTCGACCTGGGAGGCGGGATAGCCGGCGGAAAAAAATTCAAGGCTGTTCAACTCGGCGGTCCCTCCGGCGGATGCGTTCCCTCCGAACACCTTAACATTCCCATCGACTACGAATCCCTCCAGGACATCGGCTGCATTATGGGATCCGGTGCCATGGTGGTTCTGGATGAAGATGCCTGCATGGTGGATACGGCGAGATTCTTTCTGGAATTTGATGCAGACGAATCTTGCGGGCAATGCGTCCCTTGCCGGCGGGGCCTTCCATTGATGACCCATATCCTAGACCGGATCACAGAGGGAAACGGTGAAATCAAGGATTTAGAGACACTCAAAGATATTGCCACATGCATGCAAAAAACGTCTCTTTGCGCTCTGGGCCAAACGGCAGCCAGCCCCACGCTCAGCACAATACGCCATTTCAGGGAAGAATATGAAGCCCACATCATTGAAAAAAGATGTCCGGCCGGGGTGTGCGCCGCTCTGTTCAAGACCACATGCCGGAATGCCTGCCCCATAAAACAGGATATCCCTGCCTATATGGCGCTGGCAAGAGAAGGCAAGCTTGAGGAGGCCTACAAGGTCATCAAGCAAACCAACCCCCTGCCCCTGGTCCTCGGAAGAGTCTGCCACCATCCTTGCGAAGCGAAATGTGACCGTGGGAAACTGGATGAACCCGTAGCCATTCGAGAGGTCAAAAGACTGGTCGCAGACTACGCCTATGAAAACAACATCGAGTACCGACCGCCCAGGCGATCGGAAAGAAGTGAGAACATCGCCATTGTGGGTTCGGGTCCCGCCGGACTTGCGGCTGCTTATGATCTCAGTATAGAAGGCTTTGGGGTCACTGTCTTTGAAGCCCTTCCGGTTGCAGGGGGGATGCTTGCCGTGGGAATCCCGGAATACCGGTTGCCCAAAAAATACCTGAATCATGATATCGAGCAAATAAGAAAAATGGGCGTGGAAATCCGGTTAAACACCCGAGTCGATAACATCGACGATCTTTTTGCCCAAGATTACAAAGCCATATTCTTGGCTATGGGTGCTCATGGCGAAAGAAGGATGAACATCCCGGGAGAAGAACTAACCGGTGTGTTCTGGGGCACGGAATTTTTAAGAGATCTCAATTCGGGCCAAAGCGTTGATCTT
>JASFLX010000247.1:0-4722 GCA_050117895.1 Desulfobacterales bacterium
GCTTGTTCAAAAGCCTTTTTAGATTCTTTTGTTTCAATCTGTGATAGATAGGCAAATCCCAAAACCGTCTGGGTTCTGGACAGAGCTGGATTCAAAACGACCGCCTTTTGTGCCGCATCAAGGGCTTTATCCAGATCGCCGAATGACGACCGGAGTTCTGCCAGCCTGGCCCACGCCAGAGCGTTTTCAGGCTCCAGTTCTACGGCCGTTTCAAGACTTTGTTTTGCGCTTTTTAGATCAAAATTGGCTTGCTGCGCGTATGATAGCGCGATCCGTGCGGTCGCGGATTTTGAATCCATGGTAACCGCATCCTCTGAAAAATCGAGTGCTTTTTGTTTTTGGTTTTGCACCACGGCGATGATGGATTGAAGGGCAACGGCATGGCTGTATTTCGGGTCCAGTTTCAGCGCCTGCTCGATATCAGCTTTTGCTTCATCAACCCGGCCCACGGAAAGCAGCCATGACGCTCTGTCTGCCAAAAAGCGTGGCTTTTCGGTATCTTTTTCAACCGGGGCTTGTTCAGGGGGAGCATAGATCACGGGGGGATAGTACAATGCCCATCGCACCGCATCCCGGGGACTTACCACAACACGCAACACCGGTGCTTTTCCTTTCTCGGCCACCGCCGATTGACCACTGGAAAGAATCAGACTTCCGGCCTCATTTTCGGCCAACACCTTTCCTTCAAATATGGACAGAAAGGTTTGATCAAGGTCAACCTTGACATAAAATTCCGTCCCCTCCACGCCGCCGTTAACAAACGGTGTGGCTATTTTTAAGCTTCGGGGAATACGGCTGAAAAAATGGGCAGCCCCCTTAAGCAGCCGGATCAAAAGCGTTTCTTTTTTCTCCAAAGATGAGAATGTGATAGTACTGTTCTGATCCAGTCGAAGGTTGGCGCCATTACACAGAACAACGGCTGCCCGACTGTGTTGTTGGACCCGAATCATATCGCCGATACAACAGGTATCGTTTAAATGCACGGGCTCCCAGTGTGTTGTGCCAATTCTTCGAACTTGAACGGTGCCCTGCACCGATACAATTTTGCCCACCCATTCCTCGGATGGTTCCGAAGCCCAGGAGGTGGAGGATATAAACCCTGCAAGAACGCTGATGAGTAATGCCGGAATTAAGAAACGAAATCCTTTTAGTATCATGACGCTACCTCCTGTTACTTGTTTTCAAGGTAAATCAATCCATCCCACATTTCGCCAGGCGGATTCTCTCTGAATTTCTCACACAGATGTAAATAATAGGAAGAGGGTCCATCTTTTTTTTGGATTTTTATGGATTCATAAAACGCCGCGATTGCTTCTTGCCAGGATTGTTTATAATACGCGTTCAGCCCTTGCATAAAAATTGTACAAAGGTCTCTCTGTCGTTCGCTGGATTCTTCTATTCGGGACATTAATTCATATACGGTAACCGGTTTTGATTTTCCAAAAAAAATAAATTCTCCGAGCTTTCTTGTCAGAAAACCGTCAATCTCGTGAAGCACTTCCTGGGATACCAATATATGTGTTCCTAAGTGTCTATTCAAATGCTCAATCCTTGATGCGGTATTGACAATGTCGCCTACAGGACGATACTCATAATGATTGATAGCGCCGATGTTGCTCATCGATATGTATCCGGAATGCATACCCATTCGGGTCGGAAGATGGAATGTATCGGATTTTTCTTTGAATTGTTGCACGGCACTGGAAATGTCCAGGGCTGCGAGACAGGCTTTGCTTCTGAAGGCAGTATCAGGATGTTCGGTGGCCCAAACAGATAACATAGAATCTCCCTTGATATCCGACACAATTCCGCCGTATTTACTCACCGGATCGAAAACCGCTTCATAATAATTATTCATGAAGCGGGTGAGTTCTTTTGGATCCATTTTTTCTGACAGGGAAGTATATTGTTCCGCATCCGTAAACAGGCAGGTTCCATAGACGGTTTGGATATTTGTTTTTATATCTTTCGCATTTTTCGCTAACCGTCTTACTTCTTCATCAGGCAGGTAGTACTCAAAAGCCCTTTTGATATTCTGACGCTCTTTGTGCGTATGAAAAAACTTCCACAATATAGTTCCAAAGAAAGCGATACATACCTGAAAAAATATAGGTATAACAATCGGATGCCAGTTGCCGGCATTGCTGAATTGATATAACGCAAGACTTAGATAAAGAACGCTTAAGCCGATCACACTGAAAGCAGCCACTAAAGGCGGGACCAGAATACACAGAATGCAGATCAAAACTCCCCAGATAAACACGGTGATATGATGCACGGGAAAAACAAGCGGCTGAACCGGCTTGTCTTCCAGCAGGTTTGCGAAAGCACTTGCTGCAATTTCGACACCGCTGATATCTATTCCGGTGGATTGGGAAAAAACGCTATAAAAACCGTCTTTCTGTTCAGGGCGCAGTCTTTCTGAAAGCCCGACAAACACCACTTTGCCCTTTAGATCCAAATGGTTTAATATGGTTTTCGATTTTTTAGGATGTTGGATTAATTGAAAGTATGGGATCGTCTCAATGGTACCCGGAGGACCATAATAATTCAAATAACGGCTTTTGGGGCCTTGATATATTTTTATTAGCGATGTAATAATCCGTTTTTTCTTAGAATCAAATGATAGGGAGCTTGAATTCTGAATCTCCTGTATCATTTTTTCTCCAATCAATGGATTTTCTCTAAAGATATCTCTCAGAATCAGGATATTTTCTTCAATCCATCGGTTAAAAATGATTTCGTCCTTGTCGTGGAGTAATTTTTTAGATTTAGACGGAATGGCCTTTTCCAGTAATCGTATAAATTCATCGTACATTTCGAATGCAAAAATTTGGAAGACCGTAACCGGCAACGTAGGTGTATCCCCGGCTTCCGCCTTGAACGTCCAGTACTGGTTTACCCTGACAGGAACTTTGGGGATTGGGAAGGGGGCCATGGCTAAAGCAGACCGTGCAAGAACAGGAGTCGGGGGCAACGCTCTTTCAAGAATTAATTTACCCGTATGCTTTCCCTTTTTGTCTATTAAGGGTGTGGTTACTTTTTTGAGGCACTCGCATAACACAACATTACCGGCATTACGGATTGCTTGGGCGAACAAATTGTCGTTTTCCATGGTATCCGGTTTGTGGAAAGTCATATCAAAGACAATAACGTCGGCGCCCAGTCCAGCAAGATTTTCAGTGAGACGGGCATGAAAGGAGCGAGGCCATTTCTCAGGTTCAGCGGGCAGGTTGAGATTGTGAGTAGAAGCTTTGTCCAAGGACACGATAACGACATCTGAAGGCGGTTCTCTTACTCCCCTCAACCTGAACAATAAATTCAGGCCGAAATTTTCCTCCAGATTAAGGCCCATGGGGACGACGCTTGCTATCACTCCCAGAATACCGAAAAGCAAGCTTATAATTAGTGCTTTGGATAGTCGTGACATTATCCGGGCCTCTTGATCAGCAAAGAATTAACAGCTATTCTAATGAATCAGATAAGCCAAAGCTAACTGGGTGTTAAGAGCTTTGCTTGAATTTTTTCAGAATAATGTACTTAAATTCATAACACCCCCGAAGCGTCTCCGAAGGATAAGATATCTGATGAGATGGTATGAAGAAATCAATTAAACAAAGCTTGTTTTTTGAGGTAAATATTGTAACACCAGTCTGAGAGTGAGAACCTCATACGCAAGGCAAAGATAAGATGTGGAAGAGAGCAAGCTTTGCATGAATTTTAAAAATAATGAATCATATTTATTACAAAAAGTCAATACCCGATATCTACATGGCCGTATAAATTTAATATATTATTAGAAAATTATGCGAGTACGTCAACCGATGTTTTTATTCGTATTTTTCAGGTAAAGTTTCTAGGTAAAAGGTACTAGATAAAGGAAGGGGGTACTAGATAATTTCTAATACTTTAGTATTAGTTTTGGTGCTAGTTTTCTAATACTTCATTTGGCAGTTCATCTTGTGAACTTTTTGATAATTTCAAGTATTTTTGGGTAGTCAGTCATAATTGCTACATATGACTAGGGTGATGATTGATATTGCATAAGGTACGGCAACACATCGAGGCACCCGAATACCGGCCAAGCGGAGAGCTTCCACCAACGGTTACATCTCAAACACTGGAATACGAGTACATTACCTCCTGCGCCATCGGATCTTCGCCCTTCAAAAATCAGGTGCTTGTGAGGTTTAGTCATATCGTCTAAATAAGGCAGGGGATCAATGGCACCACTCGAGTAGTTCCATTCCTTTACACGCTTTTTGAAATGCTCGCAAGCTTCACAAATTTTCATTATCATCCTCCCGAGGTTTATGGGAAGGAGTGATTGGCGGGAAAATCACCCCTTCCGGTGTTAAGGAGATATACCAGATCCTGGCAGAGTGAACCTGTGCCGAGTGTCGTCAATTTTAGATGAATAATCAGCAACTATTATGCCAATACTGAAACAAACACCAAGATCGTTACAACTATATGATATCAATATGCTAAAAATTACCTGAATCTTTTTTTGTGATCATATATTTTTTCGTTATGTTTATATTTGATTATATTGTTGATATATCGTTAATTGTTTTGTATTTCGGCAATATTTCCGTAGCATACAATGGAACCATTTGATGTCAAGATAAGATAAATTGTAAAAATTTAGCAGTATTCCCATTAAGTTAAAACGTAATATCTTTCTTGATTTTTTTGTTATATTTGCTATAAATATAAATT
>JASFLX010000248.1:0-4666 GCA_050117895.1 Desulfobacterales bacterium
ATCTGTTTTTTTTTCAGGGATCCGGATCGTGTTGTACCCAATTATGACGGTGCGGTGGTATCACCGGCCGACGGCAAGGTTGTTTTCGCAGGTCCGGTGGATAACAGCCGTTTTGTTGAGGGGTCGTCTATAAAAATCAGCATTTTCATGTCAATTTTTAATGTTCATGTCAATCGCATCCCCCATGAAGGGCAAGTAAAAGCGGTTCATTACTACCCCGGAAAATTTTTCTCCGCTAATCTAAATAAGGCGTCAAAGCATAACGAGCACAATGCCGTATTTGTTGAAACTGAAGAAGGAAAGAATATTTGTACGGTTCAGATTGCAGGTCTGATTGCAAGGCGTATTATCTGTAAATTACAGGAGGGTGACACGGTTGCCCGCGGAGGTCGTTTTGGATTAATATGTTTTGGATCACGTCTCGATGTTTACCTGCCGCCCGACACCACGTTGAAGGTGGCTGTTGGGAACAGGGTAAAGGCCGGAACATCTGTTTTGGGAGATATGAAATGAAAAAAACAAGAAGAATTAAAAAAGAAAGATCGCGTCGCGGAATTTATATTCTACCCAACATCATTACATCGCTCAATCTATTTTGTGGTTTCTATGCAGTTATCGCATCCATAAACGGCAAATTTATCGCCGCTTCCATAGCCATTATTATTGGCGTTTTGTTTGATATTATGGATGGTAAAATTGCAAGAGCTACGAATACCACCAGCAAATTCGGCATCGAATACGATTCTCTGGCAGATCTTATATCTTTTGGGCTTGCACCGGGTCTAATGATATATTTATGGGCGCTTAGACCCCTTGGAAGAATCGGTTGGCTGGCTGCATTTCTCTTCATGGCTTGTGGTGCTCTACGACTGGCCCGGTTTAACTCGCAGATTGGTACTGTCAGCAGCGATCACTTTGTGGGCCTTCCGATTCCGGCCGCGGCAGGTATGTCGGCAACAACGGTTCTGTTTTGTCACAAATTTAGCTTAATGGTAACTATGAACCCCATATTCATTC
Source organism: Desulfobacterales bacterium (assembly GCA_050117895.1). Classification (GTDB taxonomy): domain Bacteria; phylum Desulfobacterota; class Desulfobacteria; order Desulfobacterales; family UBA11574; genus S5133MH16. Next base: position 1,018 of record JASFLX010000248.1, read on the forward strand.
TGGTTTTGCTTTATACGCTTTCCTTTTTAATGGTCAGTACTGTAAAATACAACAGTTTTAAAAAACCGGAGCTGTTTAAAAAGATGAATTTCAATGTTCTGGTTATGGTGATACTCATATTAATTTTCATTGCCGCCCAGCCATCCACTGCCCTGTTCTTTTTAGGGATTATGTATGTTACTTCAGGACCTTTCACTGCACTTAAAAACCATAGAAAAATAAAGCGAAAACCGTCGGGAACCGTTGAATTAGAGGAGAATGGTTCGAGTTCCGTTTAACGACCCAATGTAATGCTCCATGTATCGGTGTTGTGTGAATACAACAATTGAATATTTTGGAAATTTTATAACCTATTGAACTCATAAACATTGATTGGCACTATTTCAAGTTCGATCAGCACCAATGATGAACGAAGCAAACAAACTTCTATCGATGAATTGGATATATTACCATGTCAAAAGAATATAATATCTCGGTAATCCCCGGTGACGGTACCGGACCGGAAGTTGTCGCGGAGGGGATCAAAGTCCTTGAAACCGTGGCAAGCAAATTCGATTTCAGACTGAATTTTAAAGAGTATAATTTAGGCGGCGAGCATTTTAAAGCAACGGGAGAGGTATTGCCAGATAACATGCTTGAAATACTATCAAAATCAGATGCAATATATCTCGGGGCTATTGGTCACCCCGATGTGAAACCCGGCGTTCTCGAAAAAGGTATACTTTTGAAGCTGAGGTTTTATTTTGACCAGTATATCAATTTGAGACCGGTTAAGCTGTATGAAGGTGTGGATACCCCCTTGAAGGGAAAGGGGCCTGACGATATAGACTTTGTTGTTGTTCGAGAGAATACCGAAGGCCTTTACGCCGGAGCCGGAGGCTGTTTAAAACGGGGCACATTGGATGAAGTTGCCATACAAGAATCGATCAATACCCGCAAAGGGGTGGAACGGTGTATCAGATATGCTTTTGAATATTGCAGAAAAAGAAACAAGAGAAAAAAGCTGACGCTTTGCGGCAAGACGAATGTGCTGACATTTGCATTTGATTTGTGGGAACGGACGTTTAATGAGATTGCTAAAGAGTATCCTGATATTGAAACAGATTATGCTCATGTGGATGCCATATGCATGTGGATGGTAAAAAATCCGGAGTGGTTCGATGTTATTGTAACAGATAACATGTTTGGAGATATTATAACCGATTTGGCTGCAATGATTCAGGGAGGAATGGGAATTGCTGCAGGGGCAAACATCAATCCTGAAGGGATTTCAATGTTTGAACCCATCGGTGGATCAGCTCCGAAATATACCGGGAAGCATATCATTAACCCCATCGCTGCCATTTCAGCGGCCCAGATTATGCTTGAAATCCTGGGCGAACCCAAGGCTGCCTCCTGGTTAGAGGAGGGAGTGATTAAAGTACTGCGTGATGATCTCGAAGATGTCGGCGCTGGAAAAATGGGGTACAGCACACCGGAGGTTGGAGATCTTGTGGCAGATTATATTAAAACAAAAAATGGAAATTCATGATGTCTAAAAAAAAATTTAATGTGGCCGTCGCAGGAGCAACAGGTGCTGTCGGGAATCAGATGGTATCGTGTCTTGAGGAAAGAAAATTCCCGATTGACTCTATTAAATTATTAGCATCAAGCCGCTCTGTGGGGCGTAAGATGGACTACAGAGGGGACTCGGTTGCTGTTGAGGAATTGAAAGAAAGTTCTTTCAAAGGCATGGACATTGCCATTTTTTCAGCGGGTGGCGGAACCAGTGAAAAATTTGCGCCTTTTGCTGCAAAAGACGGTTGTGTGGTTATAGATAATTCAAGTGCATGGCGTATGGACCCGGATGTCCCACTGGTGGTTCCGGAAGTCAATCCTCATGCAGTGGCGCAATACACAAATAAGGGAATCATCGCAAACCCGAACTGTTCAACCATTCAGATGGTTGTGGCGCTGTATCCGTTGCATAAGAAATTTGGCATAAAACGGATCGTGGTCTCTACATATCAGGCGGTTTCCGGGACCGGCAAAAAAGCCATTGAAGAGCTTGATTCTCAGACCCGGGCCATTCTTAGTTTCAAGAGTTGCGAGAATAAGGTTTATCCTCATACCATAGCGTTTAACTGTCTGCCGCATATCGATGTGTTTCTGGACAACGGTTATACCAAGGAAGAAACAAAGATGGTCTATGAGACACGGAAAATCCTTGAGGATGATACCATAGGGGTAACAGCGACAACCGTTCGTGTGCCGGTATTTTATGGGCATTCGGAATCAATCAATATTGAAGTCAAAGAAAATATTTCCGCTCAAGAGGTAAAATCTATTCTTAAAAATGCACCCGGTGTTAAAGTGGTTGACGATCCGAAAAATAACGTTTATCCGCTTGCCATTGATGCTGCCGGACAAGACCTGACACTGGTGGGTCGCATTCGCAATGATGAATCCATTAAAAACGGTGTAAATATGTGGGTTGTGGCTGACAACATCAGAAAGGGTGCTGCAACCAATGCGGTTCAGATAGCGGAAATTCTGGCAAATAAATATTTATAAGGGATATAAATTTGGAACAAGTGCCCATTACAAAAGAGGGCTATGAGGCTCTTAAAAAAGAATTGGAATATATTAAAAAAGTCGAACGGCCCAAAAATATCCAGGCGATTGAGGAAGCTCGTAGCCATGGGGATTTAACGGAAAATGCCGAGTTTGACGCTGCCAAAGACCGACAGGCCTTTATTGACGGCAGGGTAAGTGATTTAGAATATAAACTGTCCCGGGCAGATATCATTGATTCCCGGACACTTTCCAATGATCGGGCTGTATTTGCCAGTTATGTGGTTCTTGAAAATATAGATACCGGCGAAAACGTTACATATCGGCTTGTGGGGCCGGATGAAGCGAACATCGAAAAAGGACGCATTTCTGTGTCTTCACCGCTTGGGAAAGCGATTATCGGGAAAAAACCCGGAGATGAGATAATTCTCCAAGCTCCGGGCGGGAAAAGGTTTTATGAACTCGTAGAAATTTTGTAGATTTATGCGGGATGAGCGAAGCAAACTAAGTTCTTTTCGATCATTATGAAATGATAACTATAATTGTTAACGGAGGATTTTGTGGCTCGTATTACAATAGAAGATTGCCTGAAACGGGTGAAAAATCGTTTTTTGCTTGTCAACATGGTGGCCAAGCGTGTAAGAGAGATTCGTGAGGGATCGGAATACCTTGTGAGTTCTCCTAAAAATGAAGATATTGTTGTTTCAATGCGTGAGATCGCTGCCGGAAAAATTACCATCGAAGAAAATGAAGAGGAAAGTCAGTAAGGGACCCATTTATATCTATTGTCAAAAAATAGCAATACATACAAGGTGATTAACAGAGATGTGGGCAAAGCTCTCCACCGGTATGATATGATATCCCACGGGGATAGAATTTTAGTGGCACTTTCCGGCGGCAAGGACAGCTTGACCTTGATGTGGGTTTTAAATGAACGTTTGTCCCGTATTCCTATAAATTATAAGTTGTTCGCCGTGTATGTTGATCCGGGATTTGAGCATGGGTATAGTCAATCTCTTTCAGAATATTGTAGAAAAATCGGTTTTGAACTCAAGGTTGAACATACGGATTATGGAATTGTAGCACACAGCTCTGT
>JASFLX010000249.1:0-4635 GCA_050117895.1 Desulfobacterales bacterium
ATTGATACGTTGCAACGGTTTGGACTTTTTTTCTGTTGATTCTTCTTTATTCTGTGTATGAAATTCCCTTCAAAAATCCTCCGGCTTTTTGTCAACAACGTTGAATTTACAATAAAATTATAGTGTTATATTTTTAGCAGATTTGGCACATTCATTGCTTATCTATAAAATGGAAATCCATTCAAAACCATTACGCCAGTGAAATAAGTGACATTTCCAATGGGTTTAAAAGAGGGCATGCTTTTCAGGCGTTATGATTTTATTTCCAAAGTGAAAAGCCATATGAGTTCCATTTCAATTCCATATTTATTTTTCACACATTAAGCAAATTTTAGCTCAAGTTATATTTACTGGAAGGAAGGGGGGTGATCAAAAGTCAATTTTCTCCGGCAGAGACGTTTTATGGCTTAATAAATGTAAACAAAAAAAACAAAAAAAGGAAATCAATATGAAACGAGTTGCAATTATATCTTTAGCGTTAATTTTTAGTCTTTGTTTGGCAACAGGTGCTTTTTCCGCGGATAAAGATGCGATTAAAAAACAAGTGGATGATATTGTCGTAGCCATTGATGGAGGGAAAACAGCTGAGGACTTTAGTAGCGCGGCACAAAACAAACCCTACTATGTATTCATAATGGAAGAGGGAGGAAAGCTCCTGGTACATCCGTCATTGGTTGGAAAAAGCCTTAAAGATAAAGCAGAACCCGTTTACAATGAATGTGCCAAAGCGACCGCTGATGGCGTATGGGTGGGTTATGTATGGAAAGAAAAGCAAAAACATACCTATGTCAGAAAAACTAAGAGCGGTCTGATCGTCGGAAGCGGGTACTCCGAGTAATACATTTGGTTCTTATCTTAACCCTGCGTTTGTAAAAGAAATGTGGTGTCGCCCATAGAAGAACTCGTTTTATGGGCGACATTCTTTATTTGAATCCTAATTAATTGATCGTGAGGAACAAAGTTTAGGCACAGTTAGCAATTATTTTTTTAATTCTTCTGGGCACATCCCATTTTTTCAAAAGATGTGAAACACGGGGATGTACCATATACTCCCATGGTTTTCCGTCCATCATAAGCCTGCGAATTTCAGCAGCACTGATGCCTTTTTTCTCGGGCGGCACTTCCCACAAGATATGAGTATTTAGCCCCAGTGATTTAAAGATGTCGAGCTTCTTTTTTCCCCAGTCATCGTAAATGGTCAGAAAAAATAAACCATCCATGGGCACATAGTATTTATAAAGATCGGGCATATTAATGGGAAACGGAACAACAGAGAATTCCTTGGGTTTTACCCCTTCGGCCTGCAATACCTCATTAATCAGAAGATATCGTTCATAATAGGTGAGCGGGTTGGATGAGGGATCATCTCTATGAGGATCTTCACGTTCTTTATTGGTCAATGTGGGGTCGGGATTGGTGATACCAACAACCAGATGCCGGCAAAATTGTTTTCCCGCCAGAAGATATCTAACATGATCATTATGAAGAATCTGGAATCTTCCGTGAATGATGCCGGTTTCAACCGTTTGAGATGGGGGCTTTTTTTCTGAGATGCTGTTCATTTGAAGTTTCGATAAGAGTGATCAGTTACTTCAGTTTAAAGCATTTATACTTTCCCGGCCAATAGGGTTGATCAACAGGTGTATCCATTATTCCGTGGAGTTTTGACCGGTTTAAATGGTTCAAAACCATATATATCAGTTCTTTGCCCCTAAGCGTTCCCAGAGCACCGGAAACTGCACTCACTTCATCAAACTGTCTGACCCGGTCTCGCCTTACGCCATTGCCATGAAACATGATCGGAACGCTTTCACCGGAATGAATCAACGGACCCGAACTGGGTGTGGAATGATCGGCGGTTACAATAACCAGCAATTCCGGATCTTCCAACAGCGGTTGGATCACCTTTCCAATACCTTGATCCAGGGATTCAATGACCGATTTTTTGGCCAGGGGATCTTTTTTATGTGCCGCTTCATCCGGTGTTTTGGTGTGTACATGAATAAAGTTATATTCATTTAAACATTCATAAGCCATTTGGATTCGCCCGGCCAGATCATTGCCGGGATTTTCGGTATCCGTAACTTTTTTAACATCAAGGCCGATATATCTCCCAAGACCCCAGTACATCATGCCAGATGCCATGGACAGGCCGCGCAATCCGTATCGATCCGCAAAAGGCGTTACATTTTTCAACTGTCCCGCCCTTTGGGTAACCAAGCTGTTTATGGGTATTTTATCATTTTTAATTCTTGCCTGATTAATCGGATGCATCTGCAGCTTATGATAAACATGAATGAGATATTTTTTTAAGGCCGCAGCGGTATTTGCGGTTGCCGGGTCATCACCGTACCCCTCCCATGGCTGTATGTTAATCAACGGCCGGTTATTTACAAAGGGGTCCGAATCCGTAATAAACGGAGACACACTGCCGTGAAGCGTAATAATCCCGCGAATTCCGCCTGTGGGATGAAAGCGTATTCTAACTCCCCCTGTTTCAAATTCTCGGACAACTTCAACAAATTCCCTAGTCTCTCCTTCTGAGATCACCGGTTTCCCCTGTTCAAGGACAAGTATTTTTTCAGATTCAGTTATACCGGCAAAATGAGATAACACGGCAACATCTTTGTTTTGCAATTCAATTCCTGCGCCCAGTGCTTCCAGCGCCCCCCTGCCCGGAAACTCCTTTATATCATAACCGAACATGATAAAATGGGCATTTTCACTGGGAAGCGCCTGGCCGATGCAGGCAGCATGGTATAAACCGTTGGCGGACTCTACCGCCACTCTGTCCAAAACAGGCGTTTTGGCAGCCTGAAGCGGTGTCTTAAAATCAAGTTCCCGGTATGATCTGTCCCCAAGCCCGTCGAGCAGGAGAAGAATACATTTTTCAGGCATACGAAATTCCTTAATTTATGGATTCGGGTCAACATTATCATTTAACACGCCAGCGCTTATTGAAAATTACACCAGAACTTATTAACTTACTATTTTTCTGTGCTTTTATCAAATATTTTCAAAAGTCGAAACATGAAAACGGAAAGATGTGAGGGAGAGTACGCCTCATTTTTTACACTTGCCATGCTCACCTTCGCGTGTTTATAATTTTTAAGATATGGTTTGAAACTCCTTAATTTTTCCGGCCGATACAAGGAAATTCGCATGAAAACACCTCCATATGACAGAATTGTAGAGGACGCCGTTTCACTGGCAGAAGCTTGGCAAAACCGTGCCAACGCTTTATTGACGGCTGAAGAAAAGGGAATTGCCCAACAGATGAAGGGTCTGGTCACGAATCCCCGGGACAAGGTGGTGTTGACCCACTTGATTGACCAGGGTTTTCGGTCTGAAAACACCGCCCGCGTTGCCGATCAGATAAACTACTTGCTTGCAAAATACGGTGTGCCGGATTTCTTTTCATCCGTCGAAAGATTGCTCGCTCAGATGTTCATGGGTTTTGGCCGTTATATTTCCAGTATTTCCGTGCCCAAGATGATTGAAAAAATGCGCCATGACAGCAGCCGTGCGATTATTCCCGGTGAGCCCGAAGCCCTGCGTTCACATTTGCATCTGCGAAAGCAGCAGGGCGTGCGCATGAATATCAACCGTCTGGGAGAAGCCATCCTGGGCGAAGCCGAAGCCCGACACCGCCTGGCAACCTATATACATGATCTGAAAACCCCGGATATTGAATACATATCTGTAAAAATTTCCACCATCTATTCTCAAATTCAATCGCTGGCCTTTGAATACACCGTCACCATATTAATGGAGCGACTGTCACGGCTTTATGCGGCAGCCAGAGACCACCTTTATGTTCGCAGCGACGGCAGAGAGGTTCCAAAGTTTGTGAATCTGGATATGGAGGAATACCGCGATCTGGAAATAACCGATGCTGTTTTTACCAGAACCCTGGATCAGGATGAGTTTAAAAATTATTCTGCCGGAATTGTACTTCAGGCCTACTTGCCGGATTCATTTGCTCTGCAAAAAAAACTGACCGCATGGGCCCGAGCACGGGTTGAAAAAGGCGGGAGCCCCATTAAGATACGAATCGTCAAAGGCGCCAATATGGAAATGGAACAACAGGAAGCCGCCCTGCATAACTGGCCTCCGGCCCCTTACGACAACAAGCTTGAAGTGGACGCCAATTACAAGCGGATGATCGATTTCGGCATGGCACCGGAAAACATCAGAGCGGTTCACTTGGGCATCGCATCCCACAATCTATTTGAGCTGGCCTATGCCGATCAGTTGGCCCGGCACTATCATGTGACCGACTGTTTTTCCTTTGAAATGCTCAAAGGCATGGCAGATCATGTGCGCCGGGCCATTCAGGAAATTTCGGGAAATGTTGTGGTCTATGCACCGGTAGCCACCAGAGAACAGTTTATAAATGCCATTGGCTACCTGGTTCGTCGACTGGATGAAAATACGGCCCAAGAAAATTTTCTGCGGTATTCTTTTGATCTTAAAACCGATTCCAAGTCCTGGGAGTTTTTAAAAAATCAATTTATAGCTTCTTATCATTATAAAAATAAGGCCGGCCAAACGCCAAACCGGATACAGAATCGGCAGGAGGAGACCTTTTCGGAGCCCAAGGGGACCTTTCATGAAAACGAGTTCAGCAATGAG
>JASFLX010000250.1:0-4634 GCA_050117895.1 Desulfobacterales bacterium
TCACACCACTTGCCGAAGTCTTCCGCCTTGCGCTTGGCATAGGTCTTTTCCATGACTTCTTCAAAAGAAGGCGCTGGCGTGACCGGCCAGGGTCTGATCTCTGGATTCATCAGGTCCATGGTATCTGCCCGGCTGTTTATTTCAATGTCTCTTTTTTCTGCCATATTTTACCTCCAAAAAGTAGTTAGTAATCCACTTAAGAGTCGATCCAGAGTCCTTTTCAGTTTCAGAGGAACGGTAGAGATTCCCCCATACTGACTTTTACCACCTCCTTTCTGATCGAATTTCGGCTAAAGCCGGCAACCGTGATAAAACGACCTTTTTAGGTGATTGATAGTTACCGCGCCGGCAGCCGAGCAAAAACTTCTTTATTGTCCTGCTTGCCTTTCAATTGGTCGTTTTTCTTTCCGCTTAATACAGAAAGCGTAACAGTCTGACATCACCTCCTTTAGGTAATACGATAAAAAATATAAAACAGTGTGCTGAAAAAATGAACTAATTGAATGTTGATGGTCTCGTAAAAAATCAAGAAAACGAATTTTTACGATCGTTTTAAGTTTTAAGTACCAGTGAAAAAGCAATTGAAATGACCTAAACCTTAAAACCTAAAACGCGATGAATTCGACTTTTTATAAATTCATCAATTATGTATGAATTATATTCAGTGAATATAATTTTTGGCTTGAAATTTCGTCAAATAAAAAAAATGAATTTTATTCAGAATCCACTTTTTAAAATGGTTTAGAAGTTTTGTCAAGTATAAAAAAGAATAAAAAATGAATTTTATTCAGTTAAATATTTATCTAAAATTGTTTAGAAATTTTGTCAAGTATAAAAAATGAATTTTATTCAAAAAATTTTTTTAATTTGGCCTTTAAGCCCGGCTATTAAGGGTTAACAAACCTGAATCGCTGAAGATCCTGAAAACACAAAGGAAGAGCGAGTATAGATGTGCCAATATTTTTTCAAACAGGGTAAAATCACATAAAATACAACATATAGATTAGCGGTTATTTCAGAATACATTATAGGCTAATATTTTCGTGAAAAAAGAAAATTTCAAACAGGAAATTTTTCCCGGATTTGAGCAAAAAAAAAGTGCTTTAAAAACCAATGCTTTTTTGCCTTGCAATTTATTGCGGGATATCTTATAGGCAAATGTTTGAAAAAATTTTCTGACCATACCTATTCGATAATCGACACTAAAATTTTTCGATTGGTCACAACAATTTCTTTTGAAAGGAGGTGAACGCTTTCAGCATATAGCCCCGGAACGTTTGTCCGAACGTCACCCGGGATGGAATTTGGGCAAAACTCGACTTTTAAACAGGTTAAACTCATGTCTGCCGGTTGAGGCAGGGATATAAAACCGGTTGTTGAGTAATGGAAACGGGTTACATTAAAAACAGACAATACTAAAATTAGGGAGGTTTATGTTATGGGAAAAATACCGGAAAATATGCTGCCACCAAAAGATATGTGGCCTGAATACATTGTACCAGAAGAGTTTGCAGATACTCCGGATGAATTGAATCTTGCCGACTTCTTGCTTGACCGTCATGTTCGCGAAGGCCGGGGGGACAATCCTGCGATCAAGTTCATGGACCAGACCGTCACCTATGCTCAACTCCAGGAAATGGCAAACAAATTCGGCAACAGCCTTAAAGATGCCGGCGTTGAACCACAAGACCGGGTCGGTATTCGTCTGGTAAATTCGATTCAGGCTCTGGTAGCCATCTTTGCCATTGAGAAAATCGGCGCCATCCCGGTGCCCACTTCACCCCTGTGGTCCGGCGAAGAGGTGGCGTTCGTGGCCAACAATGCGGAAATGAAATTTTTTATTGTCAATGCCCCGCTCATGCCCCCGGTTGAGCAGGCCAAGCCTAACTTCGAATTCGGCACCCAAGTCATCGTTATCGGCGGAAATGCCGATGAAGTAAAGGCCGCCGGCAATATGGTCTATGAAGAAATGCTCGAAGCAGGTTCTGCCGATCTGGAAGCCACCATGCTCAAAGGTGACGACATCGGTATTATGCTGTATACCTCAGGCACCACCGGCATGCCAAAAGGGTGTGTCCATTTTGTCCGTCCCATCGTCATCGAGACCAAAATGGTTAACAAACATGTTTATAAAATGAAGCCCGGTGATGTTCTGGGCGGCGCCGCTCCGGTATCATTTGCCGCCGGTTTCGGCACCTTTACGCTGATGCCCTTTGAAGGGGGCGCAGCCATATCCCTTATTCCTAAATTTACGCCGCCGGACATGCTGGAACTCATCGAAAAGCACAAGATTACGATCCTCACCGGTCTGCCCACAGGTTACCGGGCGTTGATGAAGTTCCCCAAATTCAAGGATTTTGACACCAGCTCAATTCGTCTTTACACCTCCGGCGGTGACGCTCTGGGCTCCGAGACCTTGAAAGGATGGATAGAACTCACCGGCCAGCCCATCTGGGAAGGTCTGGGCGGTACTGAAATGCTTCACCTGGTCACATCAAATACAATGAACGATGAGCCCATGCCCGATTCCATCGGCAAAGCCATCCCCGGTGTAGAGGTGAGGGTGGTTGATCCGGAATGGAACGACTGCAAGCCGGATGAAGTCGGCAGCATGGTTCTTAAGGGACCCTCGGGAAGCCTGTACTGGAAACCTTACGTGGATGACGAACGCCTGATCAAGTCACAGCGCAAGGGTGTTGTCGACGGCTGGAATCAGATGGGTGATGCGGTCTTTATGAAAGAAGACGGCAACATTTTCTTTGTATCCCGCGAAGACGACATGATAAAAAGCTCCGGTTACCGTATCGGGCCTGCCGAAGTTGAAGAGGCCATCGAAAAACATCCGGCCATTGCAGAAGCCGGTGTGGTCGGCGTCCCTGATCCGGACAAGGGTCAGATCACCAAGGCCTTTGTGGTACTGAAAGAAGGGCAGGAAGGCAGCGACGAGTTCTTTGAAGAACTCAAAGAATTCTTGAAGGAGCACATCGCCATCTACAAGCTGCCCAGAGCTATTGAGTACCGGGATGAATTGCCGCGCACACCCACCGGCAAACTTTTGCGCCGCCATCTGAGGCCGCCCAAATAAAAGGTATTTAGTAGTTGTTGCCATACGAACCATTATTTTCCCTCACTCCGTTCGGAGTGAGGGAAAATAATGTATAACTGCCGATAAAAAGGAGGAAAATAATGTCAGTTTTTGCAGCCACTAAGATTGCAAAAGATATTGTTTGCAGACAATGTCTGAACATGGAGGAAATGGTTACGGCCCAGAGAGGCATAACCGATCCGGTATCTAATGAAGAAGTAGAGGAAAAAGAAATTATCTGCGCTCGGTGTGGCAAGAAAATCGAGCCGTTCAGACCATTTTAGCTTTAAAATCAGCCCCCCCGGATGCCCGGGGGGCCAACCTTTCTTGTCAAACCCTTACCTACTGACCACTGCCCTCATCTTTTTTTATCTTCATACTTGAAAGCAAAAATACCTCGTGTCATACTCTCGGAAAAAATGAAATTAAATTGCGGAGCGGAGCGACATCATTATTCGATGTTCAACGTTGGACGTTCGATGTTCGATGTTCAGTCTGTTCGACGCTCATCTTTAAAAAAGTTTCGAAATTATGAGACGTTAATCACATGAAATCTTTCTACTTAATAAAACCGTATCTATTGGAAAGGCGATTTTTTATCTTCCTGGGTCTTGTCTGTCTGATAACGGTAGATTTTTTGCAGCTTTTTATCCCCCGAATTATAAAATGGGCGGTAGACGATCTGACTGCCTTTCGGATCGATATCATAACCCTGCTAACCTATGCGCTTTACATCGTGGGAATTGCCGTTTTGATCGGTATGTTTCGGTATTTGTGGAGACGCTGTCTCATCGGCACGTCTCGGCGGGTTGAAGAAGGCATGCGCAACAGGCTTTTCAGCCATATTCAGACTCTTTCCGCCTCATATTTCGACACCGTCAAAACCGGAGATCTCATGGCACATGCCACAAACGATATTCAACATATCCGAATGGCCACCGGCATGGGCATGGTGGCGCTCACCGACGCCATTGTTCTCGGCACCGCAGCCATCGGGTTTATGGCATACATCAATGTCAAACTGACCGTTTTTGTCCTCATTCCCATGCCCCTGATCGTTTTGGGAACCCGTTTCTTCAGTAAAAAAATGCACCGTCTCTACGGGGAGGTGCAAGGGGCGTTTTCGGATTTAACCGAAGTGGTGAGAGAACGGTTTGCAGGAATCAGAATTATAAAAGCGTACAACCGGCAACAGGAGGCGGCATCCCGGATTGAAGATGTTTCAAAGGATTATATCGGGAAAAATTTAAGCCTGGTAAGAATTACCGGATCTTTTTTCCCCATGATGGTTTTTTTCTCAAACTTAAGCCTGGCCATCGTGCTCTTTTTAGGAGGTAGACAGACCATAACTTTTACCATAACGCCGGGAGATTTTGTCGCCTTCATCAGCTATCTCGGACTCCTGACATGGCCGATGATGGCCATCGGATGGGTAACCAACCTTATCCAGCGGGGCAAAGCATCACTCGAAAGAATTGATAAGATCATCCAAACGTTGCCGGAGATTGATGATCATCCGGAAAAAGTTATTCTTAAACCGGTTAAGGAA
>JASFLX010000251.1:0-4606 GCA_050117895.1 Desulfobacterales bacterium
CTGTTTGTCCGTACACTGAGCGGACAGTATGGTTGCCACAAGCAATTCAAAAGGGTTTCTGTAACGTAACCGGGTCTTGACATTCGGAAAGGTGGCTTTCAGTAATTTACGGAATATAGTAATTTGGTCTTTATTTTTTTTCAGCATGTTTTTTTTCATTATCGACTTTTTGGGAAATATTTGCTTAATTCTCAAAAGTCCTGGTTTATTAAATGGAGATATTGAGTCGCCAACTGATAATAAAATCTAAAATGTCTGGAACTCGAATATAAGTGAGCCTAAAGAAAAAACAGTGGCCAATCATTTAATAGCAAACGCTTAAACGCAACATTATATATTTAAAAGATGAATTATCTTAACCGTTGTTTTTTCTTAAGGCTCACTAACATGCTCAAACAGCCAGACCTTTTACATTTTATCACCAGTTGGCTTTTTAATTTATTGAAAAAATAATTGCCTGCGTTTAAAACGTCAGACGTATTTTGTATTTATTTTTGAATTTTCGTATATCATGAATTTATCTTCAAGAAAAGTGTGCGCTTTGGGCCTGTGTTCTGGCGGTCTCGACAGTATGCTGTCCGCGATGATCTTGCGAAAGCAGGGAATAAGCGTTGAATGGGTAAGTTTTGAAACACCGTTCTTTTCATCTGAAAAGGCTTGGCGGGCATCGAGCCTTACCGGGATACCCTTGTTGGTCAGGAATATCACTCCGGTTTATCTAAAGATGCTGAAAAATCCTCGTTGCGGTTATGGAAAGTACATGAACCCTTGCATGGACTGTCATGCGTTAATGTTCCGGCTGGCCGGTGAAATAATGAAAAAAAATAGGTTGGATTTTCTTTTCAGCGGCGAGGTGCTCGGACAGCGCCCCATGTCCCAAAATAAACAGTCTCTTCGTTATGTGGAAAAACAGTCCGGTTTCGACGGCTACATACTGCGCCCTTTGAGTGCAAAACTGCTGCCCGTAACCATCCCCGAAGAACACGGGTGGGTAAACCGGGAGCTGTTGCTGGACATTTCAGGAAGATCTCGGAAATCCCAGATAAAACTTGCGGAAGAATTCGGAATTACGAGTTATCCTTCTCCGGCAGGCGGCTGCCTTCTCACCGAGAAAAGCTATTCCTTTCGGCTAAAGGATCTTTTTGATCACCAGGATTCCTATACGGAAGAAGAGCTTCATCTTCTAAAACATGGGCGACATCTTCGCCTGAACAAAAACACTAAAATAATCGTTGGTCGAACCCAGAAGGATAATAAAAAGATAAAAAAATATTATGATCCGTCTGTGGATACCCTAATTAAAGTAAAAAATTTTCCAGGCCCCACCGTTCTCATGCCCACCGGCGGCGTCAAAGAAATGATGATTTTGGCGGCGTCAATATGTGCCGGCTACAGTAAGGCTCCGGATGCCGAACCTGTTGAAGTTGGTGCGTCAACCCCTATAGGATATGAAACATTTACGGTCATCCCTATCCCACCGACCGATATCAGGCATTTTTTAATATAGCTCCTGGCTCGGATGACACTCGGTCCCGAGAGGCTCATTTGTACGTCTAAGATCCCGGAATTGAATTTGCTCCGAGTTGACCGCAGGCAGCGGAAATATCCTGGCCTTTGCTGTAACGTATGATAGCTGTATAGTTGTTTTTATGGAGGATTTCTTTGAATTTGAGAATTGCAGATTCTTCAGGCCGGTTAAACTCGCTCCCTTCATATTCATTAAAGGGAATAAGATTTATTTTTGCACGTATGGGTCTCAGCAACTTAACCAGACGGTTTGCATCTTTTATTGAGTCGTTTATTCCCTTTATAAGAATATATTCGAAAGTGATTCTGCGGCGGGGCAATAACGGATATCCGGCACATGCATCCAGCAGTTTTTCCAGAGGATATTTTCGGTTTATCGGCATCAGCATATTACGGGTCTTGTTATCCGTAGCGTTTAAAGATATTGCCAGATTTACGGATGTATCCCGTCCCAGGTTAGAAATTTTAGGAACCAGACCCGCTGTAGACAGGGTCAGCCTGCGGTTTGAAAATCCAAGTCCGTGATTGCCATCTGTAATGGTATTGATGGCGCTGACCACGTTGCGGTAATTTGCCAGCGGTTCACCCATTCCCATAAGCACAATGTTGGTAAGACGCTTTGAAGCGTCAAGACAATTTAAAACGTCACGCACCTGGGCAATAATCTCGCCTCTTGTGAGATTTCGCACCCAGCCACCTCTGGCGGTCAGGCAAAATCGGCACCCCTGTGCGCAGCCTACCTGGGTTGATATGCAAAGCGTATAATGATCTTTTTCAGGAATCAGTACACTTTCGACATATTTCCCGTCGTCAAGTTTAAAAAGATATTTTTTGGAACCATCTTGTGATGTCTCGATTCGGGCTTTTTCGAGTCGGGCAATAGAAAAATGGCGTGAAAGGAGTTTTCTGATTTCTTTGCCCACATCGGTCATTGTATCGAACGTGTCTGTCTGGCGAAGATAGATCCACTTCAGGATCTGGGCAGCACGATAAGGCTCAAGCCCCTGGCTTTGGAGCCATAAAACAAGTTGGTCTTTTGAGAGCTCTTTAATGTCTGTTTTTTTTGACCTTGACATAATATTATTTTACTATTATTCTTAAAGATTTCAATGAAAACTTAACAGGTATTTTTATGTTTGACAACCTCAGCGACCGGCTTAATTCCGTATTTAAAAAGCTCAAAGGGCACGGCAAATTAAAAGAAACAAACATTGAAGAGGGATTAAAAGAAGTCAGGATGGCTCTCCTTGAGGCGGATGTCCATTACAAGGTCGTAAAAAAATTTGTTGGAGATATCAAAAAACGGGCCCTGGGTCAGGAAGTTATGGCAAGCTTGACGCCCGGTCAGCAGGTTGTAAAAATAGTTGACCAAGAATTGACGGAACTTATGGGAGGCCGTCTCGAAGATTTGAACCTGTCGGGTTCTCATCCGATATCGGTCATGCTGGTGGGTTTACAAGGATCCGGCAAAACCACAACAGCCGGTAAACTTGCCGTTTATTTGAGAAAAAAGGGGAGAAAGCCTTACCTTGTTCCTGCGGATATTTATCGTCCGGCTGCCATTGATCAGTTAAACAAGCTGGGTGATCAGCTTGCCGTTCCTGTATTTCCCTCCAAACCGGAAAAGGATCCGGTTAAAATCTGCCAGGAAGCAAGGACTGCAGCACATAAAGAACTGTGTGATACGCTGCTGATAGACACCGCAGGACGGTTACATATCGACGAAGAGCTAATGACTGAGCTTTGCCGTATCAAGGATGCGGTAAAGCCGTCTGATATTCTCCTTGTGGCGGATGCCATGACAGGACAGGACGCTGTCAATATCGCCGAATCGTTTAATAATGCCCTTGATATTGGTGGTATTGTTCTCACAAAAATGGACGGTGATGCCCGCGGCGGAGCCGCGTTATCCATAAAATCGGTAACAGATAAACCCATAAAATTTATCGGCGTCGGTGAAAAGCTGAGCGACCTGGAACCTTTTCATCCGGATAGGATGTCCTCAAGGATACTCGGAATGGGTGATGTCCTTACCATGATCGAAAAGGCACAGGCCGTCGTTGACCAAAAGAAAGCGGTTGAACTCGAAAAAAGGCTAAGGAAAAACGAATTTACTTTAGAAGATTTTCGTGATCAGATGGTTCAGATAAGGAAAATGGGCTCTATAACCGAACTGATCCATATGATCCCCGGCATGGATAAAAATAAACATCTGAAAAATCTCGAGGTTGATGAAAATGAATTTATTAAGATAGAAGCAATCATAAATTCCATGACGCCTCAAGAACGACGGCAGCACACCTTAATAAAAGGGAGTCGTCGCAAAAGAATTGCCAAAGGAAGCGGAACTAGTGTACAGGACATAAATAATTTGCTTAAAAATTATACTCAGGTTTTGAAAATGATGAAAAAAATCAATAAGGGTGGGATGCGAGCAATCGGTCGGGGCATGCTGTCCTTTTGAAGGAGATCCAATATGTCAGTTAAAATCAGATTGGCCAGACACGGAGCAAAGAAAAAACCTTTTTATCGAATTGTTATTGCAGATGGTGAATCACCTCGGGACGGCAAATTCCTTGAAAATGTCGGAACATACAATCCGTTGGCAGATCCCGCACAGGTGTCTTTAAAGCAAGACCGGATTAAGTACTGGATCGATCAGGGGGCCATTCCAACAGACACGGTGAGAAGTCTTTTGAAAAAAGAAGGTTTTTTTGCGAGTTTCACATAGTATCTTTACCTTATTTCTCAACAGCCAACAAAGGAGATGGAGCTATGAAAGAGCTGATCGACTACATTGCCAGGGCGCTGGTTGATAATCCGGAGCAAGTTGAGGTCTCTGAGGTAGAGGGTAACCGGACTTCGGTATTAGAGCTTAAAGTGGCTAAAGAGGATCTGGGAAAGGTTATCGGAAAGCAGGGCCGGACGGCGAGGGCCATGCGTACCATATTGAGTGCCGCTTCTGCTAAATTAAAAAAGCGGTCGGTTCTTGAGATTTTAGAATAGTATTGTGGAAAAAAATGGGTTTGTTCCTGTTGGAAAGATCGTTGGTGCCCATGGTGTCAAAGGAAACATTAAG
>JASFLX010000252.1:0-4598 GCA_050117895.1 Desulfobacterales bacterium
TTGGGTCTATCCAGTATGAGAGAACGGATACGACTTATCCGTGGTGATATCTCCATAGAGTCTCAGCCAGGGCACGGAACAGTTATAAACGTCCAAGCACCATTATTAAACAGGTAGTATACAACATTTATTTTGAAGTAAATTAAACAAAATAGCTGGATCAAAAAGTAGAGGCAACGATGAAGAAGGTTCGAATATTGCTCGCTGATGATCACAGGATTGTGGCCGAAGGAATGCGAAGTCTATTGGAGCCCGAATTTGAATTTGCAGGCATCGTTGAAGACGGCCGAACGCTGATTAAGGCGGCGGAAAAAATACTTCCAGACGTCATTGTCGCAGACATATCCATGTCACGTCTCAATGGAATAGAGGCTGCCCGGCAGATCAAAAAGCTGAGACCGGACATAAAAATCGTTTTTCTGACCATGCACCAGGATGTGATCTATGCCATGCGGGCTTTCGATGCCGGTGCATCAGGTTACGTGCTCAAACATTCGGCGTCTTCGGAACTGGTTACTGCGATCCATGCGGCTCTTAAAGGACAAAAATATGTGTCTCCAATGATTGCCGGTGAACTCATGCAGGGGTATAAAAACGGAACTTACCTAAAAAAAGAGCATATACCCGAACTGACGCCCCGTCAAAAGGAAGTGTTGCAGCTGTTGGCGGAAGGGCTTACAGCCAAAGAAGCTGCTGATATTTTATGTATTTCTCAACGAACAATCGAGTTTCACAAATACACCATTATGGAAAAGCTCAACATTAAAACCACCGCAGATCTGATCCAATATGCCATTAAACACGGACTATTCTAGTATGTTTTTCTAAATCTTCCCGAAATAGATTTTGCCAAATCTAGTAAATTTACGAGTTGTCAAACATTACCCATCATTTTTAAGATAATCAATCCGGTAAAATTTAATTAGTGGCCATCCATAAACCCGCGGAGAACGCTTCTCATCGGAAAAAAGTGGACGTTTTTCAAAGGTCTCGGAGCAATTGTGAAACGAACACGCATACTACTGGCTGACGATCACAAGATTGTCCTCGAAGGTCTGCGCAGCTTACTGGAACCGGAATTTGAGCTGGTTGGCACGGCTGAAGATGGTCGTACGCTCCTGCGCCTTTCAGAAAAATTACAGCCGGATGTAATCGTGGTGGATATTTCCATGCCCCTTCTCAACGGAATTGAAGCGGTCCGCCAGATCAAAGAGATTAGCCCAGACATCAGCATCGTGTTTCTGACCATGCATCCGGATGTAACCTATGCAGCAAGGGCTTTCGATGTCGGGGCATCGGGTTACGTTCTAAAACATTCAGCACCTTCCGAGCTTGTTACCGCGATTCATTCGGCCATGAAAGGACAAATCTATATAACGCCTGCGATCGCCGGGGAACTGATCCAATCATATAAAGATGTAAACCATTTTCAAAAAGAAACCACTGCTGAATTGACTCCCAGACAACGGGAAGTTCTGCAGCTTTTGGCAGAAGGGCATTCAGGCAAAGAGATCGCCGATATCTTGTGCATATCTCCTAGGACCGTAGAATACCATAAATATAGAATGATGGAAGAACTGGGTATAAAAACCAGTTCCGAATTGGTGGGATATGCTATAAAACATGGTATTGTTACGATTTAATAACGTAAAAGTTGTAAGTGAGCTGAAGTTTGGGAGTCGCTGCGCTCCAGTTGTTCGTATATAATTGAATTCACTCTCCAACTCGTACTTTCATGTAGCAAAACCAACTATTTTTCCTGTTAAAACAAGTAATTTCCCGAGTTGTTTTCGCATTGCCAAATTGCTTAAATAAAAATCACTCACCTTAGTTTTTTACTATCATATTAAAGGAGCAACATCATGAAATACGGCTCCGTTATTTTAGCTGATCGGCATCAGAACATGCTGGAAGGCATCCGGGGTTTGCTGGAGTCCATGTTTGAAACTGTGGTGATGGTTGCCGACAAAGCTTCTCTGTTTGACACCGCAGAAAAAATTAACCCGGACCTTGTGGTGACGGATCTCTCGCTTCCGGTCACCGGTGAAATCAATATTGCCCGCCAGCTTAAAAACAAGTTTCCGAAGCTCAAGATCATCATACTCAGTGTTTATGACGAAAAAACAGTCGTTGACGAGATTATGGCCTCCGGTGTTTCAGGTTTTGTGCTCAAACGATCGGCCGGAACCGATCTTATCCAATCCGTTGAGGCGGTTCTTGGAGGCAAAACCTTCGTTTCTTCATCATTGGAATTTTAATTTTAACACCTGATTCTTATAATAAAATTGATGAGAATCTTTGAAGATAGAAATCAAAAAAGGAGGAAAAAATGAAACGAAAATTAACCATTATTGGAATTTGCATTGTTGCTGTAGCAGCATTGACAGCGGTCTACACCGCTGGGTGGTTCAATGGTAGGACCGGCCAGGGCCCTGCCATTGTAAAAGAAGCGCAGGCGGCAGGCGGGCAGGTAAAAAGTCCGACGGTTGCCGCACCGGACAGGTACGCCTACTACCCGGGTACGGAGACGTTGGGTCCGGATGAGATGCGGGTCGTGGCCTGTGGGACGGGCATGCCGTCGGCGCGACACGGTCAGGCCGCCACCTGTTTTCTTGTAGAGTTGGGCAATGGGGACAAGTTCTTTTTCGACCTAGGAGCGCACTCCATGGGAAACGTGGCTTCCCTGATGATTCCGTATGACTACCTCGACAAGATATTTCTCTCACACTTGCACACGGATCATTGGGGGGACCTGTCTTCGCTGTGGGCCGGTGGCTGGACCGCAGGCCGAACCTCGGCGCTGAAAATCTGGGGGCCTAGCGGTTCGACACCTGAAATGGGAACGAAGTATGCCGTGGAACATTTCCTGAAGGCTTACAACTGGGACTACCAGACGCGCCTTGGCGCTCTCGCGGATGAGCCGGGTCAGATCAGGGTCACTGAGTTCGATTACAAGGGCGAGAACCAGATCGTCTACAACGAGAACGGCGTCGTGGTCCGCTCGTGGCCGGCAATTCACTCGGGGGACGGCTCGGTGAGTTACGCGCTGGAGTGGAACGGGTTCAAGTTCGTCTTCGGCGGCGACAGCTTTCCCAACAAGTGGTTCATTGACTATGCCAAAGATGCCGACCTGGCCATCCACGAGTGTTTCCACCTGCCGGAGCAGATGGTAAAAATGTACAACCAGGCACCGCCAGTCGCCCTATACGTGGCCACCAAGATCCACACCTCGCCGCAGGCTTTCGGAAAGATCATGAGCACCATCAAGCCGAAACATGCCGTCGCCTATCATTTCTTCAACGAAGAGGAGACCCGGTATGAAATCTTCGCCGGTGTGCGCGAAACCTACGACGGACCTGTGTCGATGGCTACCGACCTGATGACCTGGAACATCACGCGGGACGGCGTTGTGGAGCGTATGGCGACAGTTACCGAGGAGGCCTGGTCCGTTGACGGTCCCGTGCCTGCACCCAATAACGAAAAGGGGGATAACCCGAACAAGTGGATGACGAAGGGAATCCTTTCCGGGGCATGGGACGTCAGCGACGCCGAGGGACCGATGATCGAGGCGTATATGAAGAAGTACAATATTGATCCTGCGATGTTTAAACCAAAGCGGTAAAAAGGAGTGGATTCTCGAGGGTCGTGTGGATGCGCTTGTATATCCGGCACAGAAAGAAATGCTTGATAAAGATATAGACAAATATAACCTTCAGGATCATGACTGGCGCAAACAGATGATGAAACCAAAGAAGAAGTAATGGCTGGGTAATAAGCAAGGCTGGGCAATAAAGCCCGGCCTTGTTCCTATCCGTTAAACTTTTCATAAATGTTTCGCTGATCATGAATATAAACCCTACTTAAAGTAAAAATGATCAACGTAGGGGCTTGCAGATAGGGGCTTCCTTCGCTGATTAGGATCTGAGAATGTATTAAAAAAAGGAGGCAGCAAATGAACAGAACAGCAAAGAATAATAAAATAACCATTCTTATAGTGGTAATCATAACGGCTTTTTCTTTTATTATCCTTAATTCAACCGTTGTGTTTTCTGCAGAGGAGAAAAAAGAAAGTATTTCCGCGGAGGAAAAGAAAGAAGGCATCGGGGATACCGGGACCGATCCGCGGGACTTCGCCCCGAAATTCATGCCCTATTACCGCTATACGGAACTGGAAAACGGGCTGGAACAAAATGAGCTCGTGCTTTTTGGTCTGTTCGCATTTTCTCCCAAGTTTGCTATGACCTATGAAATTCCGCTGGCCTATGAGCGGGACATTACCGAAGTGGACGCCTTCAAGAACGGCCTGAGTCAGATTCCCGGCGGTGGCGTAACCCTGCCAGGTGATTTGCCTATCAGCGATGAACTTGACGGCAAGGAAACCGGTATCGGCGACATGAATCTGCGGTTCATGTACCGACACGACTGGGATTTCCTCGGTTTTGACTGGATGACCGGCGCTGAGTTAGTGTTTCCCACCGCCAATGAGGACGTTCTGGGCAGCGAGACATTTATAGTCAAGCCAATGGTCACCATGGTGCGAGATATCGGCTTCTGGCCGGCTCCGGGGGCCTTCTTTGCCCTAATGAACTTTTATGGTT
>JASFLX010000253.1:0-4579 GCA_050117895.1 Desulfobacterales bacterium
CGCAGAGATTGGGCAAAAAGACCATTTATGGATGGACACTACCTAACAGAATAGATATCACAATGCCTGCCAAACAGTTTATAGACCAAATTTTGTTAATCGACCACTATGACAAGGGCCGTCTGCGATTCGGCACTTTTACGGTTAGGAGGAGTTTAATGAAACAAAGTTCTGCTAAATGGGTTGTCTATTTGTTTTCTTTTTTTTTTCTGATTATTTCTTGCGCTGGGACCGAACTTACCCACAAGCAAATAAATGAGGCCTATAAAGGAAAGCCCGCATCTAATATTCTTGTAATTGGAATAACGGGCAATGAAGATTCTCGGCGATCTTTTGAGCGAAAATTCGTCGCACAGTTAAAATCAGTTGGAGTTGAAGCTGTTTCAAGTGAAGATGCCATACCTATGCCTCCAAATTTAAAACTGACAAAAGAGATGATATTAAATGCTGTCAATCAATTTAAAAATGACGCTGTGATCATCACGCACTTGATTGACAAAGAAGAAAAAGAAGCCTTCACACGAGGCGGTCAAGCATATACAGGCTATTACGATTTTTATTACAGCCGATTCAGTTATGCGAACGATCCGGGTTATTCAAGCACAAGCAAAACAGTCCGATTGGAAACCAATTTATACGATGTAAAAACGGAGCAACTCATTTGGTCCGGGCAATCAAAAACACGGAGCAAAGACTCAAAATATCAAATCATTAATGATGTGATCAAGGTTGTGATTGATGATTTACAAAAGAACAAATTGATCTCGCCAAAATGAATGTAACTGTTCATATGGCCGAGGCTCAAGCCGATCAAGCCAGAAAGCTACCCACTGTGCTCAAAAATAAAGATAAGAGGTTAGGAGCTTGGACCCGCCTGCTGATAACAAAAAGGTAGGCCAAAAAAAAAGGAGAATTATGATGAGACGCAAGATGCAAATACTGTTGTTACTGTTTATGGCATCCCTGCTTATTGTAAGTCCAACCCTAGGAGATGATATGTTCATCTACCCCAACAAGGGCCAGAGCAAGCAGCAGCAGGATAAGGACAAATACGAATGTTATGACTGGGCCAAGCAGCAGACCGGATTTGATCCCATGGCTCAGCCCAAGGCCACTGCGCCGCCTCCGGCACAAGAGGCTAAACAGGGAGGGGTGGTTAAAGGAGCCGCCAGGGGTGCACTAGTGGGAGTTGCGGTAGGCGCCATTGCCGGAGATGCGGGCAAGGGGGCGGCCATCGGCGCAGCCGGCGGCGGTTTGTTCGGCGGCATGAGAAGGCGGGATCAGCAGAGTCGTGAGGAGGCAGAACGGGAACAGTGGGCAAATCAACAGGCAGCCAATTATGAACAGAATCGTTCCAAATACAACCGTGCTTTCGGTTCGTGCATGGAAGGTCGCGGCTACACGGTGAAGTAAGTTAACTGGAGTAATGGAAAACCGAAAGGAGCTTGGCATGAACAAAATTAAGCTTATGGGTTTAGCCCTTTTATGTATTATTATCACACCTCTCTCAATTGCGGCCGCCGACTTTGACGGTTCCAAGCCGCTGCTCTGTGCTACAATTGAAACCTTCGAATGTGGATCTGGTATCGAGTGCCAGTGGGGCACGGCCCAGAGCGTCAACCTTCCGCAGTTTCTAAAAATCGACTTCAAGGACAAAAAAATCAGCGGTACCCGGGAGAGCGGAGAAGTGCTGACCACCAAAATAGAAAATATGGAGCGCGGTGACGGCAAACTGGTACTTCAGGGCACCGAAAACAACAAGGGTTGGAATATGTTAATCAATGAAGCTACAGGAAAAATGACAATAACAGCCTCCGACGACCAGGTAGGATTCGTGGTCTTTGGTGCGTGTACAACCCCGTAGGAAACCCGCGGCATTGCAGCATGCGTTAATTAATTATTTTTTGATTGTATTTTATTGAATTCAAACAATAACCCCAATTTTTAATTAGGGCAGAATCGATAACCATTTGAAAAGGATCAGCGTTTTTAACTATATGTAAAGGAGGAAATAATCATGGAACGAACTTATGTGCGTGTTTTAAAAGTGACAATTCATTGCTTGCTTGTTGTAATTATGATGTGTCTCATTCAACAGCCCGCCTTTGCCGGTTCGGCTGCCGAAATCGACAAAGAAGTTGAACTCGCCCTGGAAAAGCTTTATGCGAGTTCGCCAACAGCGCAGGAACTCTCAACCGTTGCGAAAGGCATTCTGATCTTCCCTGATGTCATCAAGGCCGGTCTGGTGATTGGCGGGCAATATGGCGAGGGGGCTTTGCATGTAAAAGGCAAGACGGTTGGCTACTTCAATACGGTTGCCGCTTCGTATGGTCTCCAGGCCGGTGCCCAATCCTTTGGCTACGCGCTGTTTTTCCTGAGCGAATCCGCCCTGGAGTATCTTACCGCCAGCAAAGGTTGGGAAATTGGTGTGGGCCCATCCATTACCGTCGTAGACGAAGGTTTGGCCAAATCCATGACCACCTCCACGGCAAAGGATGACATCTATGCCTTTTTCTTTGGTCAGAAGGGCCTGATGGCCGGGATCGGTCTCCAGGGTTCCAAGATTACGAAAATTGATCCGGACAAATAACTCAAGGTTTTTCCTTGAACTTTTAAAACGTCATAAATATACTACAACTATAATGGCGTATGAGAATATTTGCATGTCAATCGATTACAGAAAACAAAGGGAGGAAATGATGAAAAGAGTATTTAGATTTATCAAGATTGCAGCAATCTTAACTGCGGCTATCGGCCTGGTCGGCTGTGCGGCCAGCGGCATGAAGAATGTGGAGCATAGCGGATTCCTCAAGGACTACAGCCAGCTGCGGCCGGGCGCTGACGACAGAGCGGCACTCAATTATTTCAAGCCGGGTGTCGACTTTAAACCCTATACCAAGCTGATGTTCGAGCGGGTCTCGGTTTACCTGAGTCCCACGTTGGAAAGCCGGGAGATCGACCCGACCATTCTCAAGGAATTGACCGACTTCTATCAGAATGCCCTGCTCGAAGCGGTGAAGGATGGGTATGAAGTTGTCGATCAACCCGGTCCGGATGTGCTCTGGGTGCGCGTAGCCATCACAGACGTGGTGCCGTCCAACCCGACGTCCAATACCTTGTCTTCCATCATTCCTGTCGGGATGGTCGTTGCCGGAGCGACCAAGGCTGTCAGTGATGCCAACCTGGGAACCGGTGAAGCCGCCACGGAAATGGAAGTCCTCGACTCCATGACCAAGGAGCGCCTGGCCGCAGCAGTGGACCGTCGTCAGGGTGGAAAGTCCGCCTTCCGCGGCAAATGGGTGGACACCAAAAATGCCTTTGAGTACTGGGCGAAGCGCTTCCGCGAGCGGCTTGACGGTCTTCGTGGATTGCAAAAATAGAAGAAATACTAGAATTGAAATGACTGACTTTTTTATGACCTGAATGGCAATACTTGAAAACCTGTGTTTTTCAGTATCATGGCTTCAGCCGTAATCTAAAACCGTAACGACCCGGTTCGTGAGCCGGCTCGGTCGCCGGTGACCACACCACCAATTTGTAAAATCTTTCTTTCCCAAATTTATCTCGGCAGTGTCACCAAAAGATGGCGAAGCCCACACCGATACTGTCAGTATCCTGACCAATTGATTCTTGGGAACGGGTCGCCAGATAAATGACTTTGACACCCAACTGCCGAGTGATCGGAAAGCCAAAACTAAACGCCCAAGCCAGGTTTTCTCTACGGTCGTTCTTCTTTTCTCCGCTTATGGTAGATTCCCCGCCATAGCCATAGCCGGCACTCGCCGCTGCCCAGAGCCCCGGGGAAAAGGTATAAACGAGGTGAGTTTGGATGGTGTAGTACGGATCCTGCTTTAGCCTGTTTCCATTGAAAAAATCATTGTTGTCCGTGTACAGCCAAACTGCGCCTGTTAATTCTATCGACCACTTTCCCCGGTTATGCACAACTCCGAGCTGAGGCCGAAAGGTGAATCGGTTCGTGCCGAGATTGATGAGTTTATCATCCATGTAATCACCGGTCGGAAGTTTCACCACCAACGCTGTTCCGACGATGGTCTCAACATCGACCTTAGCCCGGTAAGCAGCGAATTCCTTACCCTCTAAGGGCGGTGCTCCATACAGATTTATTGCGAATCGCAGGACCGAGTCTGACAAACCACTTCGTTTGATGGAACTGGGAACGCCATCGACCAATCCGGTCCAACGCCCCTCTTGGTAAGCTTGAGTAAAATCGATTCGTGCGGATTTTTGAAACAGCTCAAAGGTGCGGATATACTTAAGCGCCCAAGAGTGCATCTCCGATTCAACATTCTCGGTACGGAGAACGGGATCGAAGAATATGTCCGCCTGGGTGTAAGCATAACCTCCGCCGACAAAGTTCGTTCCTGTCGGAAGGTGGCTCCATCGCCGGGGCTCCAGCTCCTGCGCAACGCATAGGAACGGTAGTCCTAAAATAAAGAAAACACAGAGACACCAAACATAAAGATTCTTCAATAACATCAAATGAACAGTCAGTTTGACAAAACTAGTCCCAGAAGGTATGGGCGTCCCTTGTTTCAGGGCATCCCAAGGTTCCTGTATC
>JASFLX010000254.1:0-4574 GCA_050117895.1 Desulfobacterales bacterium
CGATGTCGGCTCATCACATCCTGGGGCTGGAGCAGGTCCCAAGGGTTTGGCTGTTCGCCAATTAAAGTGGTACGTGAGCTGGGTTTAAAACGTCGTGAGACAGTTTGGTCCCTATCTTTCGTGGGCGTAGGATATTTGAGAGGATCTGTTCCTAGTACGAGAGGACCGGAATGGACGAACCAATGGTGTTCCAGTTGTCGCGCCAGCGGCATTGCTGGGTAGCTAAGTTCGGAATGGATAACCGCTGAAAGCATCTAAGCGGGAAGCCGACCTCAAGATAAGATATCCCTTAAGTATGGAAACATACTTAACTGAAGACCCCTTGAAGACCACAAGGTTGATAGGCCAGATGTGTAAGTGCGGCAACGCATTTAGCTTACTGGTACTAATAGGTCGTGAGGCTTGGCCACAAAATAATTTACATCATCGTTCTGAACATTTTTTTGTGCTTATATTTAAATTGTTGCTACACTGAAAGTCATTTTTTTCGGTGGCAATAGCAAAGAGGAAACACCCGTTCCCATCCCGAACACGGAAGTTAAGCTCTTTTGCGCCGATGGTACTGCTTGGGAGACTAAGTGGGAGAGTAGGACGCTGCCGAAAAATTTTTATATAGCCCGGAATCACCAATTATTGGGTCAAGTGATTCCGGGTTTTTTTTATTATAAGAACAGAGTTTTTTCGGCAAGCTTGAACTTGGGTCTTCCAAAAAGCTTATCATGTTTGCAGCGTTTGTGGAGTAAGGAACGCATTAAGATCTGACTCTCATTTTTCTATAATAAAAAAACAAACTGGAATTTATCAGGATCAGGAAAATCAGCGTGGGTACAGCCCCAAGGTGCAGGAACATCCAGCTAAGTCCCATCAGGGGTATAAGACTCCAGCGTACTATTACCCGCAGGGTGTCATGTTCGGCAATGACGTCAGCCACCGGTGGTGAGTACGTGTAATAGGCATTTACAAAAATACGGCCGATTTTAAAGGGCATAAGATAAAGGTCACGAAATCGTCGTAACAGCCGCACATGTTTTTCAAATTTTGATCCAAAAGCCGCGGTAGCGATAAAACATCCACTGTTGCCACCACTAACCGTGTATGAATCTCCCCCAGATGCGGCAGTGGCAATTCCGCCCGGATCGACAATCACCCCATTGGCCAATCCGTCGCTGTCTCCATAGCCACCATCTTTGACTTCCAGGGTGACAGATTGTCCGTCATCATTAATGGTGGTGTGCTCTGAATAGTCATACCAGCCGTTAATGGTGTCGTATTTAAAAATGGTGTCAGACGAGAAAATCTCTCCGGAGAAATATATTTTCAGTGTGGCGATGTCGCCGGGCTGGTTAACGCGCAACCGATATGAAAAAAGGCCAAAGATGAGATCTTCCGGCCGGTTAACCGTGTCAGGAATAGTATCCGGATCAATTATTTCCAAGGCTTCAATTTCGCTGGCGGAACTCGAGACTTTTTCGATCCCGATATAGTTTGAGCCATCAGATGCCTGGACGCATTTGATGATCTGAGGCTGATAAATGTCGGCGATACCGTCGAGATTGAAATCCACGGAGTCATCCACTTCTTCAGTATCGGAAATGCCGTTTGAGTTTAGATCCTGGACAAAGCTAATGGTGGTGAATTCAACGGAACCCGACCAATCTGACGCCACAAAATAAAAATCATAAAATCGGACACGTGCATAATATTTCCGGTTTGATTTCAACACCATGTGGGGCACTGAAAATGTGGTCAGATAGGTGTCGCTGGTAACATCGACAACAAGGGATGAGAAATCGCTCCGGTCGCTGATTTGCCACTGGCTTTGGCTGTGAGAATCATTGTTTGGGTCTGAAAAGGGTTCAGTTGTTATATCTAAAGGAACATCGATTTCATCCTGACCATTTTCAGGATACCCGATTATTGGTGTACTTGGCTGCAGATTTGATGGCGGCACATCTATAATGGTAACCGCTTTCGTAGACGTTTTTGTCACGTCACCGATGGTGTAGCTGGCTTGGATGGTCACAGACACATCGTCTGAAACTTCAGAGGCGGTCAGCAACCCACTGCCGTTGATGGATGCAAAGGGAGAGTCTTGGGTCCAATCGGCGCCCCCCGTTACCGTTTGAGTGCTCCCATCACTGAAGGTGGCGGTAGCCGTGTACCCGGTACTGCTGTTTTCATTTACCGAATTGTATCCACTGATGGACAGACTGCTAAGAGTGGCCACTATCGGAGGGTGGTAAGATACTTCATTTGAGTAGGCACTTTCATTGCCATCCGTATCGTAGGCCGTCAGCACAAAATAGGTGGTTTCAGTGTCACTTATGCCATGGATTGTGTATTCAGGGTATGCGGGGTTGTCAAAATCTGCCAAAGGCACTTGGATCGGTGAGTTGCCTTCAACAGCTCCGGTGCCGTTGTATGGGGCACCGGAAGAGCCGGATTTGTAGTAAATATAGTAGCCGGCGAGATCCGGTTCACTGTTGCTGCTCCACGCCAGAGTGATATCTGTTGTATCTGCTGCATATATCGAAGTCGGGGAAAATAGGGTTACGGCGGACATAACACTTATGAAAGCACAACATATTATATTGAATAAACTTTTACTACTTAGACTTCTATCCATAACAGGCGCCTCTTTTTCTCTATGATGGACAACTTCATAAAGAGAAAGGCGCCTAAATAGTTAAAGGTAGAATGTCTTGTACTTCACATGGGGTGACTTCTACAGGTATTCGGCAGCCCGGCTGTCCTGGCTTTCCAGCTTTAGACCCGTGGCTTTGCGTCCCTGCTTTTCAACAGGTTTGCCCTTTCGCTCCGTAGTGTTATCCAATGTCTAGAGGAAATTTTAAAATTAATCTAATACACGGTTTAAAATTCCTAATAAAATTATTTTTAAATTTCAGACAAGATAAACGGAATTAAGTGAATATTCTGAGTATCTTATCTGCCCTATGACCCGATGAAATGTTGAGTCTTTTTCATCGGGGTAAATCCTATTTAACCGTTGTTGATCCTGATCGAATATATGCAAATAATATGCCTTTGGGTTGAATGAGTCGGGTTTAAGAACCGGCCCATATTCAATAGTCATTTGTTCAATAAAAAACAATAGGTTATTGACAGTGCTTTTTCAAAAAAACTTATTTAGTAAAATGGTTTTACAGGAATGTTTTACGAACTTACCATGCGGCGGTGACAAAAATTGTCCGAATTTTTGACAAAAAAGAGTACATGTTAAGTAAAAAATAAGAATACAGAAGCCTTAAAAATTTTCCTTCCGGCAGAGATTAAATGTGTATCTGTTCTTTGTGGAAACGCAATTTGACTTATATGGAACTTTCACGTAAAATCCTAAAAAGACTTCGCCTGTCTTGCACAACATGAATACCATAAGCAGACGGCATTTAAAATTTGATTTCCATGAGTTTTAGAAATCCCGGAGTGTTAAAAGGGTTGATGTGTTTTTTCACGGTTTAAAAACAAATATTGCTATTCATCTATCCGTCCTTTTATTGCTGGCAATGATCTTATTAGATTTCGTAATGATTGTCACCGCACGAAGAGACCTTCTTAAATCTGAAATTTCAAGAGGATATATTTTCATATCAGGGATCCAAGCGAATACAATGTTTTTTCCGGAATCCGGCAATATGGCAGCGAGCTCTGATTTTCAGAATGATTTTGGCCGATTGTTAAAAGATGCAGGCTTTTCTTGCGCAATAGTTATGGACGCCAAGAAAAATCGAGTATATTTCCATGGGGAAAATTGTATATTGAAAGATGAAATTGATAGGCTTGCGAGAGAAACCATTCGCTCAGGAGATAAAACCTTCAATTTTTTTGGTTCAACGTGGGGGATTTTAGGGAAGCAAAGCCAGAATCTAATCATATCAGCACCCTTACTAAAGAATGGAAGCGTGGTTGCAGGAGTCAGTCTTGTTTTACCCCTTGAAGGGGTCTATGAACGGTTGAGACGGACCCAATATATCTTATTGATATATATATTAATAAATGTATTTGTTTTTTCTTTTTACGGTTATTACCGGTTGTCGAGGATTATCGTGAAACCGTTGCAGAGTCTGGTTAAAAGAGCCGAAGAATATCGAGAAGATGATGAAATGTTTTTCCTTTATGAAAAGAAGGGAAACGAATTCAATAAATTGTTCAAGGCGTTGAACAGTATGTTAAAACAGATCGCCGATGACAAAGAAAAACTTAAGACCACGGTTATGTCTCTTGAGAAGGCAAATATTGATTTAAAACAGGCTCAAAAAGAGATTATCCAAGCGGAAAAATTGGCATCTGTTGGAAGATTATCTTCAGGAATTGCCCATGAAATCGGGAACCCAATAGGTATTGTTGTGGGGTATCTTGAATTGCTTAAACAGAACGATATTTCAGACAAAGATAAAAAAGAATTTATTCTTCGTACAGAAAATGAGATAAATAGAGTCAATACGATTATTAAACAACTCCTTGATTTTTCAAGGCCTTCCAGTGAAGCTCTGAAAGTGGTTTCAGTGCACTCAATCATCGGAGAAACGGTTGATGTTTTTAAATTTCAGCCGTTG
>JASFLX010000255.1:0-4533 GCA_050117895.1 Desulfobacterales bacterium
ATACGGTTATCGGCATTGTATTAATCCCGTTAGCAGGAGAACTTTTTATTGCCGTAAAAGGCAAAGGCGCCGAACTCAACGGCCGCCCGATAAAAGTCTCTAACGCACAAAAAGTTTCTGAAAGTTTACTGGTCACCGGGTTCCCTTATGATTTTATAGATTGTTTGGATCCCCTGATGACCCGTTTTTTAAAATGCTTGAAAGCCTCTCAGGGAGTACGAAGACTCGGATCAGCCGCCATCGACCTTTGTTTTGTCGCCTGTGGACGATTTGACGGATTCTGGGAACAAAATTTAAAGCCCTGGGATACTGCGGCCGGGGAATTGATTGCAAGAGAAGCAGGAGCAACCGTAACAGATTTCTCAAATAAACCCTTTAATATTTACAAAAAGGAAATTCTTGCAACCAACAGTCACGTGCATAAGGAAATGATTTCATTGTTGGAGTTAAAGGATAAAACATGAAAAAGGAATTAATGGATAAAATCTCTTTTGACAATCATCTTGGATGCTTCGGTAATTTCAACATTGAGGATCCGATCTGTAGAAAGCTTTGTGCGTTACGGCTGCGTTGTGCCATAGATCGCAATAAAAATACCCGGATGGAGCTATTAGAGGATTTGATATCTACCAGCGAAATGTTTATTAAAATACAATAACCCAAACCGAGCGTTTCAAATAGTGACAGGGCTCTAAAAAATAACCACTATAAGGTCGCCAAATGGTCTCATCTAAACCCTTCTTTACCCTTCTTCGTGCCTTAGTGTCTTAGTGGCAAATTCGTTTTTTTGAAAACTAAAGCGGTGGAAAAATCTTGCCGGGATTTAATATCCCCTTGGGGTCAAAAACCTTTTTTATTTTCTTCATCAGGTTAAGCTCAACAGAGCCGATCTCTTTTTCGATGTATGCGGATTTTGTTATTCCGACCCCATGCTCACCGGAAATTGTGCCCCCGAGTTTGAGGGTATAATCGAACAGGATATCAATTGCGTACTCCGCTTTTTTCAGTTCCGTTTTATTCTTCTTGTCAAGCATTATATTAAAGTGGATGTTACCGTCACCGGCATGCCCGAAACTCACCATTATAAGCCCGGTTTCCTCCTTTAAGGAATTTATCTTTCTAACCATATCAGGAATTTTGCTTCTCGGGACAACAATATCCTCGTTGATCTTATCCGGAGCAAGCTGGTACAGGGCCGGAGATATGGCTTTACGTGCTTTCCATAGATTATCAGCCTCTTCTTTGGTATCGGCTATTTTAATATTCTTTGCCCCCATGGACATGCACACTGTTTTTAATTGCTTTATGATCACATCGGTCTCATCGACTTTTCCGTCCACTTCTATCAGGAGCAACGCTTCGGCTTCAACCGGCAGACCGATCTTAAGTCGGCTTTCTGCACATCGAATTGAAGCATTATCCATAAATTCTATGGTTCGAGGGATGATTCCGCGTCGAATGACTTCTGAAACCGTCTCCGCTGCAGTCTCAAGTTTGTCAAAAACAGCCATCATAGCTCTTACAGTTTCGGGAAGGGGCAGCAGCCTCAATGTCATCTGGGTAATTATTCCTAAAGTCCCTTCGGAACCAATAAGAAGCCGGGTCAGATCGTATCCCACCACTCCCTTGGAGGTCTGCACGCCGGTGTGTATAATTTCACCGGTTGCCAAGACAGCTTCTAATCCCAGCACATAATCCCGGGTAACACCATATTTAACCGCCCGTGGGCCCCCTGCACATTCTGCCATATTACCGCCCAGAGTTGCAAATTCAGAACTCGCCGGATCAGGAGGATAGAAAAGTCCTTCTTTTTCAACGGCCCGGTGAAA
Source organism: Desulfobacterales bacterium (assembly GCA_050117895.1). Taxonomy (GTDB): domain Bacteria; phylum Desulfobacterota; class Desulfobacteria; order Desulfobacterales; family UBA11574; genus S5133MH16. The sequence continues at coordinate 1,830 of JASFLX010000255.1, forward strand.
ACGTCCGGTAACAACACCGGGTTCCACATGGGCGATAAGATTGTTCTTATCAATTTCAAGAATACGGCTAAAACGAGCCATCACAAGTATCACTCCGCCGCTCACGGCAAGAGACCCGCCGGTCATCCCGGAACCGGAACCGCGTGGAATGACAAAAAAACCCTCTTGGTTGGCAAGATTTAATATGGCGGATACTTCTTTGGTATTGGCGGGAAAACAGACGGCATCGGGAAGATAGGTATGGGCAGTTGCATCGTATGCATAGCAGACAAGATCTTCTTTTTTCCTGCTGCAGCTGGATTTCCCCACGATTTTTTGAAGTTTTCTGAACGCAGAATCTGTTAGTGCCAATGTTGACGGTCTCCTAAAAAGTCAGATTTTGATGGCAAAGTAAAATTTTCCAAATTCAAGGCGCGCAAATTCCGAGGAATGAGACGTACATATAGTACGTCGCAGTGACGAGGAATGCAGCGCAACGCAGAAGTTGGACTTTTTAGGAAGCCATCAAGGTTAAAATTTACCCGATTCAAGTTTGCTGCAGAGAAATTCAACCTGTTTCTGCATGGGACCGTTTCCTTTTAATCCCCGTTCAACGGCACCGATGGAATGAAGGGCAGTGGCATGATATCTGTTGAAACTTCTCCCTATGGTCTGAAGGGGAGAATCGGTATATCTGCGTGACAGGTAAATCGCTATCTGTCTCGGTCGAACAATAGATTGCTTTCGGGATCTCGAAACAATGTCATTGATTGAAATACTGTAATATTTACAAACCAGCTTCTTGATAGCATCTATTGTAATATTTTTTCGGTGACGTACGATATTCTTGACAACACTTTCAGCAAGCATAAGGTCAATGGGTGCTCCCAAAAGAGACGATTTTGCGGTGACTCCGATAAGGCCGCTTTCGAGTTGTCTCACATCCTCAGTGAGTTCACTGGCCAGATAATGGATCACGTCTTCCTGAAGTTTATATCCGTTATGCATTGCTTTTTTTTGTAATATTTTGACTCTGGTCCTGAAGTCCGGCGGATCTATGTTCGAAATAAGAGAGCATGAAAAACGTGATCTTAATTTATCATTGATTTTCGGTATTTCTGCCGGAAGACAGCAACTCGAAAAAATTATTTTTTTACCGGATTCAAACAGTGTATCAAGGGTTAATGCAAGCTCAATCTGGGTCCTTTCCTTTCCGCTAAGATAATGAACATCTTCGAGCAGCAATACGTCGCATTGATTCCTGTATTTTCCTTTGAACTTATTGATAGAGTCATGCCGAAACGCATGAATCATTTCATTGCTAAAGTCGTCGGCAGTCATATAATATACACGTTCCGAAGGATATTCGGACAAGATATAATTCCCAATGGCCTGGGAGAGATGGCTTTTTCCCAAACCGGTTTTGGACAACAAGAATAAAGAATTTTGGTGAGCTATCTTTCGTGAAGCCAGCGACAGGGATGCTGAATAGGCAAAGTCATTATTGCCGCCAACTACAAAGTGATCAAAAGTAAAATCTTTCCGCATGAGGCGGCCGTTATGCGGGCACACATTTATATTGGGGAGCTCTAATTGAAAATTATTATCTTCTTTAGGTTTTGAATGAACCTTTGTTTTAGAGACCTCGATTAACAGTCTATATTTCCTTCCGGTCACCCGTTTTAGCTCTGACTCTATCAGAGCGCCATAATTATCAAGTACACGTTTTTTGGAAAAAAAGTTGTGGGAGGATAGAACAATTGAGTATTCATTACATTTTACCATTTTCAGCGGATCAATCCACATCCTGAAACAGTGGGTAGGAATAGATAACTTAATAGCAGCTTTTGTCTCTTCCCAAATCTTCTTCATGTTAAATTAATGGTAAAATTTGTGTGTTTTGTGGCAAATATTTTTTGGTTCTGGCCCGCCCACCTTACTCCACTTGGCAGGCGGGCGGGCTTGTTCGGGTCAGGGGTTTATACTAACGATTTTGCAAACAGATAATCCTATTATTTCAGAAAAAAGTTGGAAAAACTAATGATATAAAACGACTTAAGAGCGTTACTGGAGGTTAGAAGAAATACGACCAATTACCAAAAAATAGTATTCGCTTACTTAATGGATTATCTGTTATGTGTCAATCCCGATAAACTCGATATTTTTCTTATCTGCTATCGAGTTATTAACAATTTATATCTTACTGTTTTATTTAATTTAATTAATACAAAAAAGACAACTGCTTTTAAATACAACCTTTTTTGGAAGTTTGTTTTCTATAAATATTTTAAACATATCCATGGTTATTCACAAAATTTCGACAATAATGTTATTTGATGAAACCTCCTATTTTCTCCCATTATCTTTAAATTTTAAAAAAAATAATCGAAATTCATTTTTTTATTTGAATTCATCTATAATGAACAGCAAGACCATATGATATTTTTTAATTTATTTGAATTTTTTCTATGCTTTTTGTAGTATACCAGATTCAAGTTAAATAGGACGCAGATTTTCGCTGATATACACAGAATAATATTATTATTTCTTAATTTAAAAATCTTGATAATCTGTGTTCATCTGTGTCCAAAAAAGGAAATTCCTATGCTATCAAAACATCTTCCGATTATCGGAATTACCATGGGAGACCCTGTTGGAGTCGGCCCGGAGATTATCCTTTTATCCCTTATAAACCCTTCAATTTACGACATCTGCAGGCCTCTTG
>JASFLX010000256.1:0-4527 GCA_050117895.1 Desulfobacterales bacterium
CCTCTGCCCGGATGACCCGTTTACTTCTTTTGATTAAATCGGCCAGTGTTTCTCCATCCTTGGAAAGGGGCTCCAAAAGATTTTCTAAACACTGATTCAGACTTTTGAAATGAACGTCGATTTCCTCTTTTAACCGGTCCATTTTGGCCTGGTGTTCCCTGATCTCTTTGGCTTTTGTGGTCAGAGTCATATGGTTTTGCGCCCATGCTCTCATTTCTTTGGGGGATCGAGGGATAATTTCCGCAGGCGCCCATACCACCATCCATTCTTTGGCAAGCTTATCTTTTCCCTTTTCGGCGGCATCAATTTCTGTTTTCAAACGATCCCGTTCTTTTTTATGGGAGGTTTGATCGGCGAGCAGTTTGGCTTTAGCGGCAACACGTTCCGCCTCTCGCCTGAGCCTGTCGGCAATCTCATCCGCCCGGTGGACACTGTTTTCAAATGCTTCCGAGAGTGTCTTTGAAAACCCGACTTCTGTTACATAATCGCTAATTTCTTGATCTGATACCGGTTTGCCCTCCAGAGCATGTAATATCAGCTGCCATCCCCTGCCCCTCTGCTCCCGTGCCTTTTGAAGATCTTTCTCGGTGGGCACTTCCTGCTGCAGCCGAAGCTCCTCTATTTGCCGTTCAACATCAGCCAGGGTGTTTTCAATCTTTTCGAAATCCTCTTTTAAACTACCGTACTTAATTTCAGCCTCAGCAGTTTGGTCTTCAAACAGACCGATGGTTTCCATTGAAGGCACCGGAAGGCGTTCCAACTGTTCCGACGATCCGGTCCAGAGTGTCTGTTTGCCCAGCGACATGTCCAGCGTCTTTAATGCGGAACGGATTTCAGATTGTTCTTTGCCGTAGTGTTTCTCTAACGCCCCGTATTCTTCAGCCCGGGATACGGCATCTTTTAAGGGGTCTATCTGCCTGGGGGTTCCCAGTTTTTCCAGCTTCCGGTCAATTTTTTCAATACGATGGGTCAGGTTGGGAATGGCTTCCCGGGCGGTATGGATGCGTGTGACGATCCGCTCAAACCGGGTTCCGAGGTCCTGTATGCGGACGGCCTCCGATTTTTTGATCCGTAATTTTTCAGCATGTTCCAGGGTTAAGTCATCCCGAAGGTTGCGAAGGATTTCCCCGGCTTCGCCGAGCAAAACACTCATACGCGTTTCCAACTTAATACGATCCCCGGCCGCTTTGTGCTGACTCCCGAATTCCCGATGGATTTCCTCGATCAACGTTGAATTTTCCAGCAGACTTTTGGAAACTTGAAGTTCGGACAGCTCTTTTTGGATAATCTCCATGCTTTTAAGGGCCTGGTCACGATCGTTTTCCGACACTCTGAGCTTCTGTAAAAGATCGACCCTTTGGTCCCGGAATCCTTCGGGTAACCGTACCGCGGTGGCATATGTTCGGAATTCATTGATTCGTTCCTTGCGTTTGGCGATAACCGGAAGCGCTTCCTGAATCCGTTCAAATCGATGCAAAACGCTCCGCTTTCTCGCCAAATCCTGTTCCACGGTCTGCTTGTGTTCCAGTGCCTGGCGCAATGCCTGATCATGGGCGGCCCATTGCCGGCCGGGTAGCTGGGCATCACGAAGTTTTTTACGATTATTGTTTATGGTTACAATCGCTTCATTGATTTTCTTCTTCCTTCCCGCCGGTGTGAAAAGACCGTCCGCCTCGGATTTGAGTTGTTCCTGGACCCCGCGAAGATTGGAGGCCCCTGATCCTGCAGCAAAAATAAGCTGACCCATGCTTCCGCCGCCCCGGATAATCTCTTTTCCGCCCCGCACCAGATCGGCATGGTCAATACCGAACAGGGTAACAAAGAGATCCGCGTCAACCCCGCTTAAGAATTTGTTGAGCAGGGATTCTTCGATTACCGTTTGATCATCTCCGGATCGAAGCGTATTTTGCCTGCCTTTTCGCCGGACAAATTCCAACACATCGCCCGTGCCGGATTGAATGGTCGCTCCGATTCGCATTTTGGCGTACGGATGAAGAAAGTCATCCGTGGACCGTTCGGGGATACCGTAAAGCAGGTTCCGCAAGGCTCGCAAGGCCGAACTTTTGCCCGCCTCATTGGGACCATAAATCACGTGAAGGCCTGGATTGCCGGGGCTTAAATCAATCACCCTATCGGTAAACGGTCCATAGGCAATCAGCCTGATCTCGAGAATTTTCATTGGGAATCCTCTTTTTGCATCAGCCTCTGAATAAGCATTGGCCGCACCTGCGCCAACAGACTTTTCAGCCATTGGGTATCATCAAACCGGATCCGATCCGGGTCCTGTTTGAGTTCTTTGGGCATTTTTTTCTCGAGATCCATCAGTTCATCCGATAACCCACGCAATAAATCCGGTTGGTCTGAGAATTCATCAAACAACCGGACAAGCTCTCCCATGGCCCCGTCACCGGTCTGAAGATCTTTTTCAGATGCGGGCAACCGGGTGTGAAATTTAATTTTTTCAATCCAGACCCTATGGCCGCTGGTATCTAAAGCCGCTGCCCGGATCTCATTACCCCATCGGTCAACATTGGCAAGGAGTTCGCTGTGAGCCGTGGTTTCACCCTGAATGACAACACGGACAACCAGAGGCCGGTCCTCATTTTTCTCCAATATGGTGTCAAGGCGATTGCAAAAACGATCCATAACCGTATAGCCGCTTTCAGCGCCGCTTGAATCCACGGTGACGATCTCCCACCGGATAACATCCAGGGGTTTAAACTCTATTTCCGCACGCCCCCTGTCATCAACCGTAACGAGCACACATCCTTTGGGGCCGGTTTCTCGAACATGACGCCCTTGAATGTTTCCGGAAAATACAACCCACGGGTCATCTGAAAGAATCTCATACTGATGAACGTGCCCTAATGCCCAATAATCATATGCTTTAGATCGCAATCCTTCCAACGTACACGGGGCATATGGCTCGTGGCCTTCACGGCCCGAGGCACAGGTGTGCAACACCCCCGTATTAAAATAACCGGGCACCGGTTCAGGATAACGAAGTGATAAATCTTTTTTTACGGCCGGCGATGCAAAACTCTGGCCATGAATCGCAACATTCAGACTGTCGATGGTATGTGTTGCGGGTTGGTTTGACGGAAACAAATGAACATTTTCCGGAAGGCGGAGTGTTTTGGTTATCTTACTGGCGGCATCGTGATTTCCGGCAATCATGTAAACCGGAATGCCGGCTTCCCGAAGTCGGCTGGTTTGGGATACCAGATAAAGCCCGGTGTTGTAATCTTTCCAATCCCCGTCATAGAGGTCTCCGGCAATGAGAATGAAATGAACCTCCTCGGCAATGGCGGTCTGAACCAGATTGTTGAAAGCCCGCCGGGTGGCCTGACGAATGTCATCTACCGGAGCCCCGTCATAATAGTCAAGCTTGTGTAACGGGCTGTCCAGATGAATATCGGCTGCATGGATAAATTTAAACATATTTCAATATACCACCAGTTTCAATACACTACCAGAAGCCATGCAAGTATTGTTTTGAACTTAGGGGCTTCGCCCCAATTGGAATAATGGAATGATGGAATGATGGGTTTAAAGGAGTTTTTTACAATTAAAATGGTTTTATTTCCGCTTTGATCCCCAATATTCCAGCATTCCAACATTCCATTATTCCATTCTGATGTCAAAAACAGGTTGCCATTAAATAACCATTACTTTCAATAAATTGTCGAATTTCCGAGACGTTAAATTACTGTCCGGTTCTTTGTAACCCATCGAATCGCTCTTGTTCTAATGGTCGAATTTTAGATATTTTTTCAAAATCCTTATCCCTGTGAAGGAGAATTGCACCATACTCCAGTGCGATCTGTGCTATGCAGCAATCCACCGGGCTGTTGATCGTAACTCCCCTTCGCCTGAGTTCAAAATAAATCCGTGCGGCCTCCGGCCAAGTATGTTTGGTCGCTTCGAGGTAGTATTGAGTCGACAGGTAATCCTCCAGCAAATCCCATTCTTTCCGATCTGTTGCACCCTGGAGAAGTTCCAATTGATTAAATCGACTGAGAACATAATTTTCTGAGCCGATCCTTTCTTTAAAGGCGGTTGCGACGTGTCCGGTTTTATCCTTAAAAATTTCGATCCAAACCGATGTATCAACCAAAATCATTCTCTTAGTTTCCTCATCTTCTTGTGGTCATAATTTTTGTAGAACTTGATGGAACCTGCCAATTCGGTCATATCCTTTCGCTTTTTAATCCGGATAAATTCTGTAAGCGCCTCATGAATAAGATCTTTTTTGGTTCTGGCATTGCTCACGGAAAATGCCTCATTCAGCAGATCGTCATCAATTACGATATTGGTTCGCATGACAGCCTCCCTGTGTGGATTTAACACCAATTATACACATCTCATACACATTGTCAATACGCCTTCTGGATTTCACATGTTGGTTTTTTGAGTACCTAAGCAGTAGATTTCAAACAAGGACTTTTTGGCCCTAATTCTTCCATTGCTTGTCGAAATCCTTGCTTTAGCCGTGAAATCATGATTTTTATTTAAGAAATGAGAGTG
>JASFLX010000257.1:0-4502 GCA_050117895.1 Desulfobacterales bacterium
AACGATAACGCCACAACCTTCCGAGCGAACTTCCTGTATCTGTTGTTCATCCAATGACCCGATGCCCAACCCGAGATAATTGCATTGAGAGTCGCGAACAATGTTTCTTGTAGTCAGCGGAACACCTACCATGAGAGCTATTGTTTTAACGGTGGGGTCTATCTGTTTTAATTTTAAGATGCTTCGGTGATAAAATGAACCCATAAGGCAACTGGAAATGTCAAAATATTTGCGCAGTGTTTTTAGGATAATGGATTCAATGCCGGGACTCTTTATTTCAACAAAGAGTCCAACATTACTTTTTGAGACCAAATCGCAAACCTCTTCAAAGCTTGGAATCTTTTGTCTGTTAGAAAGATTTGCTTTTTCTGCTAATTCGACAAAGGTGTATTCCCGAACATATCCATGCAGCCCTGTCAAGCGGCGCATCGTTCGGTCGTGGAAAACCACAAGTCGCCCGTCCCGGGTGGGCTGTACATCTATTTCTATATAGTCTACACCCATCTCTATTGCACAATCGATAGATTCAATTGTATTCTCGGGTGCGTGACCCGCCGCACCTCTATGACCGATAACGAACATGGATAATTCTACCCCTCAGCGACAAATTGCTGCCCTAATTTCTGAAATATTCGAACCAGCTTCGAAAATCGGAAATCAAAATGTGTTGCCCGATCATTTATAATGGGTCCACATCCTAATAATTTTAATCATCTTTCCATCATTAAGAATTTGATGGACAAACCTTTGTTGTATATTTATTCGATTGCAATGACCGCGTGGTGGTGTGGGTGGGACGTTCAACCATGGTCGTCCCTATCCCGATATAAGGGTCCCGAGAATCGGGACCCTTTAAAAATTGCGGGTTACTGATCGCAGCCCGAAGAGCAGTCACACCCGGCACCACAGGACATGGGCTTCTGGGTCGGGGTGCTGCTGATGCCCACGACTTCGATTTCAAAGGTCAACGATTCACCGGCCAGGGGGTGATTTAAATCCAAGGTCAATTTTTCATCATCCAGATGAACAATCCGGGCGGGCACCTGGTGTCCTTCCGGAGTGGTGAGACCGATGGTCATGCCGACCTGGGGGTTCATTTCAGGGGGAACATCCGATCTGGGAAAGGAATGGGTTTGGTCCTCATCTCTTTGTCCGTAGGCGTCTTCCGGCGAGAGGGTAAACACCTTTTTTTCGTTCAAAGCCATCCCCATGAGTTCATTTTCAAACCCCTTGATCAAATGCCCTGCGCCCATCTGTATTTCAAGCGGCTGGCGTCCATGGCTGGTGTCGAACACCTGGCCGTTTTCCAATATTCCTTTGTATTCCACGCTAACAAAAATACCGTTTTCAACTTTTTCCACAATGTTCTCCTTTTTTTTATTTAACAACATCATCAATCTATGCACGAATCTATTCAAGTCAAGTCAAACATTTTTAGAAGCTGTTTCAAATGTTTCTCAAATGCTCTAGGATAACGCACCATGCTGAATTCAAGTGCTTTTCCATTTTTGGAATCGCCTTGAGCGAGCCTTAGATTTACAAAAAACCTTTCAGAGCCGTCGAAAAGTGATTTGAGCAACAGCCCGTCAAGCTGAGGCACTATTATCATTAATTCACAATTCAGACTACGATGCCATTGCTCGCGTTGCTCTTGCTCATTCAGGTTCATACAAATTTATCTTATGCCCATTTTTTCCATGCTTTTGTGAAGTCTTTCCAGTTCCTTTTTGCTTCCTATATGACCTGGATCTATTTCAAGTGCTTTCAAATAATTCGTTTCAGCTTCCTCTAAAAGCCATTCGTCTTGATTCTTATAAGCAACCGTATGATGAACAATGCCTTTCCCATAATATGCATAAGCATCTTCGGGATCAAAATTAATGGCCATGTCATAATATTTTATAGCCGCCTCATATTGTTGTTTTTGATAACATGAATACCCTTTATTATTATACAGTCTCACCAACTTTGCCTTTATGGCATTAATAAATTCGTCGGTTGTCAAATCAGATCCCTTTCTAAGAGGATATATACTTTGGACATTGCTATCTATAGAAGGAACAAATATAAGAAAAGAAGGATATCCCGTAACACTATATTTCTTGGTAAGAGCTTTTTCATCCGACCCTTTGTCTGGATCTATTTCAACCTTTGGGATGTTATCTAAAAAGTCTTCTACCTCATAAGAGGCAAGATAATTTTTATTCATTTTTTTGCTCCATTTACACCACTTGGTGTGAAAATAAAGAACTAACGGTTTCTCTTCATTTTTTGCTTCTTCTATTGCATCGTTATATCCAGATGCCCCATGATCCCAGTCAGAAAAGTCATAAGCCAATATCCCATGGGGTATAAATAATACGATAAAGAAAATTAGTCCCTGAATGATTGCGATTTTGCAGGTATCGACCTTAATGCTGTTCATTTCTCATTTTCTCCTTTTCAATTAATCATTTCAAAACACATTAGAAGCCATCTCAAAAATAGGATTTTGGCTCAAGGTCAAGGCAGGACCGAGTTTCAACTCGCAGACATACTCAAGTATGTCGAGGGCTTGAAACGAGGGCCTAACACAGAGATTGGGGGAAAAGACTTTTTTGAGATAGCTTCTAATAACATTGACAATTCATCTCTTTACATTTGGCCATAGTAATTTTTATTTGTTTTTAAAGGATCAAATAAAAGCGGATGAAAATAATTTACAGTGCAACAAATATACCATATTTAACCTATTGTTATTATATCTATCTTATTTTTAAAGATGTCTGGTATGCACATTTTCTTGTGCAGTGCGCACAATTTTCTGTGCAAGTAAAGGCGCTTTTGGTTTTGGAATGGACCCCGTCCATCCCAACTTGAAATTGATGCGACAATTTGTTAGATAGTGTCCATCCAGAAATTTTGAAATCAAACCCAAAAAGAAAGTTAATATCATGACCCAAGTAATGATTCATCCTGCTAGCTATGAGAATGTCCGTCAGGCCGTGGACAGGGCTTTTGAACACTTTTCATTGAAATTGCAGGATAAACGCGTATTAATAAAACCGAATGTTCTCCGAGCTTCCCACTGGAATGAAGGCATCGTTACTCATCCCTCAGTACTGAAAGCTGTGGTTGAGAAAGTAGAGACCATGGGCCCTGCTTCCATCATTGTGGGAGACAATCCCGGACTGTTCAGCTATGGAGCAAACGAGGAGAGCTTTGAAAAAACAGGATTGATGGATGCAGCCGGCGGTCATTACGAAAATATCGGGAATGATTCTGTGAAGGTCGATTTCAATCCCGATTTTCTACCTTGGGTGAGTCTCTCTAAGGCTGTCGTGGATTCCGATATCATCATTAGTCTGCCGAAATTCAAAACCCACGGACTAACGGTTATCACCGGTGCCATCAAAAACAGTTACGGATTTTTACCGGGTGCACAGAAGGCCAAGCTGCACAAGGTTGCAGGGAGTCCGCAGCGTTTTCATGAAATGCTTGTGGATGTCTTTCAACTCCGGGTGCCCGACCTTTTTATTGTGGATGCCGTGGTTGGCATGGAAGGCAATGGCCCGGCATCACCGGATCTGAGAGACATCGGTCTGATTTTGGCCTCCGACAATGCCGTAGCACTGGATGCGGTTATTGCTACTCTCATGGGATGTGAACCCGGTCTGTTGCGATTCCTTCAGAAGGCAAAGGAAGCGGGGTTAGGGGACTATGATCTCAAACATTTTGAAATACTTGGAGAACTGAAGCCACTGCCTGATTTCAAAATACCGCCCCTCGGCGGCGAAGCGATTATGCACAATGAGGCCATCCAAGGAATGCTCCTTGATCGAACCCTTTTGCGACCCCAGGTTGATTCGGAGTTGTGCACTGCCTGTGGGACTTGTATTGATCAGTGTCCGGTATCCGCTCTTTTCATGGATGGGGATATACCCAAAGCGGATGCTGACACATGCATTACCTGTTTTTGCTGTCAGGAAATATGTCCTGAGAAGGCCATTGCATTGAAATGAAGCTCTCCACAGCCCCGCTGGGCGGGATTTCCGTTTCACTCCAACCCCGAAAGATCGGGATCTTCGTTTCGCTTCGACAAGCTGTTAGGTATTCCAACGAAGGCGAATAATTATCCCGTCCCTCATTCCGACTGGACATTAAATGATTTAAATGCACCTTCATATTAAATTCGCCATGCTTTGCCTATGTTGATTTTTTTCCTATATAATGGAATTGTTTTATTCTTTATCTTTAATTTCACGTTGGCGTTGCTTATAGAGAGGGTCATCAAAAACAATCGTCTCAGGATCAATCAACCATCGAAATTCACCTCGAGCCGTCACCTTGTCCAACTCCTTTTTATAGCGGGCATAATTAGCAGGCGCCATTGCAACGAGTGGTTCCCAATCAGCCTCTAAGGAAAGTGTCGGACATATCGTCACACAACGCCAACAATAAATGCACGGATCTTGAATTCGCGGCGGTTCAGCTTCAATATCAATCCCCTGGACCGGACAGTT
>JASFLX010000258.1:0-4494 GCA_050117895.1 Desulfobacterales bacterium
CGGAACAAAAACCGGCAGCAATATAAGTCTGGGCACTTCCTGATGTATGAAGCCCTCCCGGTCAAATTCACTAGCTCCTCTTTTCAAGGGCTGGTAATAATAACGATAATAATAATCAATTTCCTTGGCGGTTGTCAGGGGTGCTGAATGGACAAAATGAAGATAAAGCCGGGCAAACAGGTTCGTTTTGAGAAATTTACCGACTTCTTTCTGAATCCGTTCAATCCGAGGCATACTTTCGGACAAATTCCCGGCAACAATATACAGATTGGATGTCAGGTTTACATAGGGAAACAGGCCCGACAATAACCCACAAAGCAACTCGAGATCTGCCTTATTCTGTTGTTTGGACAGGACTACGTATAATTTTTGTATGGCAGGTTTGATCATCATTCGTTGTTTGTTATGTTATCACGATACGATCCGCTTCCCTCCGTCAAGAGAATGCGCTCGCCACATATTTTTAATCTTTTGAACCTCATCGATCCCAAAGGTTTCGGTTTCGTATTGAGATCCAATCGACATATATGCCGGACGGCTGTTTTCTAACGGTCGTATATGGTAATCCTTGTAATGTTTGGCCAGGTGTGTTCCGAAATAGATCTGCATCTGCTGCGAATTGGTATTCCCCATAATTTTGACGTTGTTGTTTTTCACAAACTCAAGCGTTTTCACCGCATCCTCAAAAGTTTCGTAAGGCAGACCAAACAAGGTAAAAAGTTCGACCTCTATGTCCTGGTCCTGGGCCATCCGGATCGCTTCGGCCACCTGTTCCGTGTTTGTCTTCTTGCCAAGCTTTGTTAATACACGATCAGAAGCCGACTCGAGTCCGAAGGCAATAACACCGACCCCGGCTCGTTTCATCATCTTCATCAACTCGGGAGTTACCAGGTCCACCCGGGTCTGAACCCACATCTTCACCTCAATGCCTTGTGTCAGGATTCTGTCAAAAATATCGATAAGCCGGTCGGGTTTGCATGAGATATTCGGATCGGCAAACCAAAGTCTTTTGACCCCTTTTTTCGTGATCCATTTTATTTCCTCCATCACCCGGTCAATCGAATGAAAGGTTATTTTGTGTTTAAAAGCACGGGGCGTATAACAGTAGATACAGTGATAAGGACATCCGCGAGAGGTCAGCATGATGGCCTCGTTCATACGAGAATAGTCAAAAATATCATTCAAATATGGAGAAGGATAATGATCTAACTCTTTAACGTCCTCAATCCCCGGGGTATCAAAAACAGCGCCTTGGGTGTCCTTGTAACTTACGCCGGCAAGATCCGAAAACGGGGTTCGGTTTTTGATGGCCTGTGCGACCTTTAGCAAGGTTACTTCCCCCGAAGATCGACAGATATAATCAATATCATAAAGCTCCTTAAAGGCGGCAGAGGGCATGAAGGTCGCCTGTGGCCCCCCAATAGCGACCTTTATATTATTGTCCATGGACTTTATGAGGTTGGAAAAACCTCTTACATAAAGCATGGTCCTCTGGTAAGCCGTCAAACCCACCAGGGCCGGTTGAAAGTGGGTGATAAGTTCCTGAAAACCCGAACGGGACAAAGACGTATCCTGCCCTACAATCAATATCTTGGTCCTGAACCCCTTTGATTCAAGAAAGGCAGCAATGTAACCCAATGAAATAGGCGTCATTGTCGGCGCAAAAGGATTAATTTCAATCAATAGAATGTTCATAAGGTAAAAGGCTCAACCTAACCCGAATATTTTCAGCTGCCCTTGCTAACACTATCACAATCAAACGTCAACCAACACATTTTACCTTACCATCAAAAAAAAACTGGTCCAACAGACCAGGTTTTCAAGGTAAAAATAAATTTTATTTTTTTATTTAAATCGGGGTGGAGCCACGCTATCTTACTAATATCTATGGATTATCGATCTAAAAATAGCTGTTTTTGCTGTGTGAATCCAAGAGTTAAACGTATTATATATTATATCAAGATGTTACTGTGCTTCAAACCCTATTCACTATTCATTCTGCTGATAAATATAAACAAAAGAGAGTTCTGTAAAAATCACCGGAAAGGCTGCAGCCGCTATCTGGCAGTTCTCTGCTCAAACAGCCTTAGTCCAATGGGACACCATTAGAAGCCTTCCGAATAACAAACTTCATCTCCTACAGTCAGGCGAATGGCACGAAGTGTCAACCACGGCCAAACTCGAACTTCAACAGTAGCTGGTAACCCCCCGATGCTGAATTCGAATTTTCGGACGAACCAAAAAACGCTCGTTGTCTTTACGACAATAACATCGTCTATCGAAATCGACTCGAAACCGCTGCCACGCCCTGAATATACGACGCGGAATCGACCGGCCGGTGAGGAAACCTCCCACTCGCGGTACAACCATTTTTTCTGAGATAACTTCGCATCCATGTTGGTCGAGTGGTGAAAAGGACTAGCGCCGCCCTTAACCTTCTGGGTTGATCCCCAGCGAAACCCGGTCTGAGTTCAAGGGCTTGTTCGATGATACGTTCTTATATGTTCTCAGGGCAGATCAGTCTGATTGTTGGAAAATACGTTCGGTACCTGGTTACATCTCGTGTAATTAAGTCCAGATCAAGTACAGCTGCTTGTGCCCCAATATAGAAATCGGGCAAAGGAGATCTCTTGATTCCTTTACCCGATCTATAATTGAGATAAGCTTTCCCCGCCAGAAAAAGAGCTTCTTTTGGGATTTCCAACATCTGGAATCCGCCTTTATGGAAAGCTGACTCCAACTGCTCTATCTTTTCAAAACCGACAGAGACTTCAGTGTAGACTATTGGGTTAATATAGAGCGTTGTGTAAGCGCTATAATTTGCCAATGCAGATTCAGACCAATCAGCCCAATTAGGATCATCAAGGAAAATGTCTAAAATAACGTTTGAGTCAACGAGAAGGCCCTTCATCAATCTGCCCTCGTTAAGGCCATGATCTCATCTGTCGTCATTTTGACGGTTGCAACGCCACGTAATTTTGCAAATTTGCGGGTCACAGCTTTTTCCCCTTTTTGTTTCACTAAAAATACGCGGCCTTCTTCCTCGACAAAATCAACTTCTGTTGCAGGGGTTATCCCCAATTTTTCGCGAATGTGTAGGGGAATTGTAACTTGACCTTTTGTGGTTACCCTCATAATTTGACCTCCAGTAATAGGTATTACCGGTAATAGTAATACATTGTATGGATAAGGTCAATATCAATTTATAGCATCGAACCGACAAATCCCGCGGTTAGCGCAGTTTGCCTTTTATGGATAAACGTTTAATGATGAAGCATGATCCTATGAAAACGGGGAGCTCCAATCATGTTTCATCGGCATGTAAAAAAAAATATTCCCTATAAGCTACCGTATCCAAAAATTGAAAAAACAGTCTCTAGTTCCTTACACCTGACAGATACAACTACCTAATTCACCATTTCAGTGAACAGCAGAGTTCATCTATGTGACTGAGAAATCTTATCATAATCATGCTGCATATAATAACAGATCAAGGTTTTGTTTGGATAATAACTATTTGATAATATAATAGTAAATGATTTAATTCACTATTCAAGACGCGACACCATTCACTCAAGTGAATTGTTATATATTAATTATTATTTTCTTCTGTTACATTTTTTAAAACTTTCTCTTCTATCTTTTCCTTTTCGAAAAATTTTTCTTCCTTCATAAATTCAACTACTCCTTCATATCCAGGGAAAAGCTTTGCATTATTAATACCCTCTTTAGCTAGGTACCACAAAAGTTCGGGAGCTTCTTTCCATGGTAATGTGAAATGATAAAAGACTGGTTTGTTCCATTCAACTCGGTTTTCTTTCATTATTTTAACAATATATTCATCAAGTGATATTTTTTCAATTTTATCATAAGGTTTCTGATTTCTCTCATATTTGTATATGAAAAGACCATCCTGTGCGTGTAGGTTCGGATTACTTTCTCTCGGAGCACTTTTTACATCAATAGGATTTTTTCCTTTCTTATATTGCTCAAAATTGTTTATAAACGCTGTAATAAGGTTTGAGGATGTGCACCAAACTGATAATGTGCCATCGATATTTTTTTCTAATTTTTTAATAGCACTTTTAGCTGCAAAATATGCTGCAATTTTTGAAGACGTTGTCCAATCTAATAATCTAGTCAACAGTCCGTAATGTTGTGCTAAAGCCATTAGAGGGATAAAAGCATCAATTGGCCACTCAGTAATAATAGAATTCGCAGTGTTATTTTTTTCATGTATTTTTAGAAGTTCTTCATATTTTAATTGTAGTGTTTGTCTCCATTGAACATTATCCCCTGGCAATGATAAACCATTTTGGTCTATTTTATACATGAACTCTAACAATAAACTGACTTCTGCCAGAATATGATTAACATAAAATTCAAGATTTTGGTCCTTATCAATCGCTAATGGGTAATAAGATTTTAAAATTTCTAAATTTTGTTCTCGAAATATGGATGGTATTAATTTGTATTCATTGTCATCGCCAATTC
>JASFLX010000259.1:0-4473 GCA_050117895.1 Desulfobacterales bacterium
TGCCATAGTGGGATAGAAGCACCCTCTGGCCTTTATATGCAGCAGCGATACCGACTTTTTTTACAAGTTCCAAATCCATTAAGAATAAACATTTATATTTATTTTTATTTAGATGTCAACTATAAATTCAAACTACCGACCGAATGCAAATTCAAATGTAACATGTATTAATCAAGTGTCCACCCATTGAAGAAATAATTTCAGGTGTCGGGTGTCAGGTGTCGGGTGTCAGGAAGCATGTTCAGTAGTAATGGGCCAGCCCTGAGGGAAAGATTCATCATTTACGCCATACACTGTCGTTTCCTCAGCTAACTGCCAGCGGCGTTCTCGCTCTGGAACTTTCCGCTCCAATGTTTTCTCTAATCCATTCAACATACGAATGCATTCTTTGTAACGACCACGAATTTCTAATTTTTATAGACCTCAAGATCCTCCACATCCATATAATTGCTATGGGTCACCTCGTTTCCTCCTTATTCTTGACACCTGAAATCTGACACCTGAAACCTGACATCGGAGCCATGGTTTGTCAACAAACAAGTAGCAGTGTTTACCCACGGCCTTGGTTTATCACCCTATCCCGATGAGAAAACTTTTATATCATGTATCGAGACTTCCATTTTTTCGATCAGGGGGGGTAAGGTGGATTCGACATTGGCCGAGATGGCTGTTCCGTTTAGGGTTCCGGTCAGTGCATCGACAGTTTTTGGGTCGACGAGATCTTTTTTGTTCAGAACCCGGATTAAGGAGATATGGTGAAGATTAAGGTCGGCAAGTATTTTTTCAACAGACTTGATCTGGTCTTTAAAACGAGGATTGCTGATATCGATTACATGCAAAAGAAGGTCTGCATTTTCAAGTTCTTCCAAGGTTGCACGAAAAGCAACCATAAGGTCTTTGGGGAGGTTTTTTATAAATCCTACCGTATCCGTAATGATGACCTCTATATCCCTCGGAAATTTAAGGCGCCGACTGGAAGGATCCAATGTGGCAAAAAGTCGGCTTTCAGCCCGAACGTTACTTTTTGTAAGGGTGTTCAGCAGAGTAGATTTCCCGGCGTTGGTATACCCGATAATGGAAATAATAGCCAATCCCTTTTTGGTACGTTTTGCCCTTTGCTGCTTTCTTTGTTTCATTACAAGGAACAACTCATTTTCCAACCGTGTTATCCGGTGACGCACCCGCCTGCGGTTTATTTCCAGCTTTGTTTCTCCCGGCCCGCGACCGCCGATACCTCCGGTCAAACGTGACATGGCGGTATTTTTTGTAATCAGTCGTGGAAGCAGGTATTTTAACTGGGCAAGTTCGACTTGAAGTTTCCCTTCCTTGGATTGAGCCCGTTGCGCAAAAATATCAAGAATTAATTGGGTTCTGTCAATTACTTTCAAATCTGTCTTATTGGTAATGGACCGGATTTGAGACGGGTTTAATTCTTGATCGAAAATGATTAATGTTGCTCCTTTCTGAAGTGCCAGAATGATCAGATCTTGAAGCTTTCCCATGCCCATAAGGAATCGGGTATTTAATTTTCGCCGTTGCTGCAACACGGTTCCGACGACCTCGATACCGCTCGATGCCGCCAGATCTTCCAACTCTGCCAAAGAAGCCATGGCGGCTCGTCTGGAGATCGTCGTAACACTGATGAGAAGCGCTCTTTCTTTTGCTGTATCTGCTTCAAATAAGGACGTTATTTGGGCAAGCTCTGTTTCAAGTGACTGGATAAGGTCTATACATCCGATATCGAGTTGGTTGGGATTCAAGGGCTTTAAGATCTCAAACGACTTTCCGGCTGAACTTTTTGGTAAGATATAAGCCGCATGAACCCGATGAAGGTAACCCTCCCGGGTCATGGTGACGGCTGCCATGATGTCGAGTCTTAAAAGGGCAAGGTCGGTAAGGTCTTCTCTTGTCAGTGATTCATTATTAAGGTGGGTGTGTATGCATCTGAGCCCCTTTAGACGGCCGGGTGCCACGCGATATTCACTGGTATCCGGGATGACAATTCCATGATGGTTTCCCACAATGACATAGACAATCTTACCCTGCCGGTTTATAAGAAGGCCGATCTGACGGCGAATTTCATGGGAGAGCCTGCTTATATCACGAGCAAGTTCCAAGGTGATGAGAAACTGAGGTGGAAAGCGACGGCGGTATAAATTTTCGAGCCTGCGGATTTGACCGGCCTTAAGCCCGCCGATATTACCGAAAAGCCTTTTCATTTTGATGGATTAGTTTATTTATTCTTAAAAACCGGTTCCTGTGGGCCAGGTCAGAGTTATCCGACTCTGCCAGAAGAATTGCCGTAAGAGTTTAAAGTGAACTAAATCCGCCAAAGTTCGGTGGCGGATAAATTTTAAAGTGAGCTAAAGCCCGCCCTGGTGCGACTCGTCCATGTTTATTGATATTGGCTATACATCATTGCATACGTGCCTTTTTGATGTAGCGTATTGGTGATAGGTCTGGGCCAGGGTTAAGGAATTCTACCAATTTTATAAAATCAGCGGAGCGCAGCGACTCCATAACTTTAGGCACTTTAGATCACTTATCACTTTTAACTTGTCCGGCTTGTGAGTTAACAGACCCTTTTAGGGTCAAACCAAGCCCTGATCCTATAGGCAGGATTCTTTATTCTCTGGGGGCGTAATTTTCAAAGCGAGTATAGGTGTCCAAAAATGTCAATATGGTGAACCCGGTGGGACCATTTCTCTGTTTGGACACGATTAATTCTGCTTTTCCTTTGTTGGGATTGTTTTCGTCCCTGTTGTATAATTCATCTCTGTAAAGAAATGCCACAACGTCGGCATCCTGCTCTAAAGCTCCGGACTCTCTCAGGTCTGCAAGCTGCGGACGTTTATCACTACGTTCTTCTAGTTTTCGGTTCAACTGGGAGAGTGCAACAACCGGAATATCGAGTTCTTTGGCCAAGGCTTTTAGGGATCGCGAGATTTCCGAGATTTCAAGATCACGTCGTTCCGCCGCGATTCGGCCTTTCATAAGCTGTAGATAGTCAATAATGATAAGGCCGACATTTTTTTCCATTTTTAACCTGCGCGATTTGGCTCTGATTTCCAAAGCGGTAATGTTGGGTGAATCGTCGATAAAAATCGGTGCTTGAGACAAAACTCCGGCGGAATCTGTAATCTTTATCCAGTCGTCCTGGCTTATAAATCCCCGTCTTAAGCGAGAAGAATCAATTCTTGCCTCGGAGCTGAGCATTCGCAAGGATAGCTGTTCCTTGGACATCTCAAGGGAGAATATGGCAACGGGAATATTTGAATCCACGGCTGCATTCTTTGCAATATTCAGTGCAAAAGCTGTTTTTCCCATACCCGGACGTCCGGCAAGAATAACAAGATCAGATTTTTGTAACCCCGCGGTTAACTCATCAAGTTTGGTAAAGCCTGTGGCAACGCCGGTAACCAAAGTTCTGTTGCCTTGGCGTTCTTCAAGAACATCAATGTTGCTTTCGATTATTTTTCCAATGGGATAAAATGTCGGCCTGATTTTATTTTCAGATATCTCAAAAATGGAACTTTCTGCAAAATCGATAACGTTGTCAACATCACCTCGATCCTCAAAGCAGCGTTTGGCTATGGAATTTGTTTTTTCAATAAGGCGTCTCAAACAGGCCTTGTCGTAGACGATTTTGGCATAATACTGTGCATTTACAGCGAGCGGGACCGTATCAACAAGATTTGCAAGATATGCTGCTCCGCCGATTTCTTCCAATTGATCATGCTCTCTTAATATATTGGTCAAGGTTACCAGATCAACAGGTTCATTTCTTGAAAAGAGTTCTGATATGGCGGAAAATATTTTCTGATGAGCAGATCTGTAAAAATCTTCGGGTGAGAGGATCTCGAGGACTTCAAGCAGGGTATCGTTATCAACCAGAATTGCGCTTAAAATAGATTCTTCTGCCTCAAGGCTCTGGGGTGGAAGATGATAAAGATAAGGGTCTTTTCCGGTTTTCAACTTTTTATCTGCCATATCTCAATAGGAGTTTGAAGTGAACTAAAATTTAAGTGAGCTAAAGCCCGCCCTGGTGCGACTCGTCCATGTTTATTGATATTGGCTATACATCATTGCATACGTGCCTTTTTGATGTAGCGTATTGGTGATCGGTCTGGGCCAGGGTTAAGGAATTTTTTTAATAACAAAGAATCAGTGGAGCGCAGCGACTCCATAACTTTAGGCACTTTAGATCACTTATCACTTTTAACTTGTCCGGCTTGTAAATTAACAGGCCATTTTAGGATTAAACCAAGATCTGGTCTTATGGATCGGTATTCTTTACTCGGGCACCACTTCAATAATAATTTCAGGCTCAACATCCTTGTAGACGCGAATAGGGACTTTGTAGGTCCCAATATTTCTAATCGTTTCATTAAGCAAAACCATCCTTTTCTCGACCTCAATATTTTTTTCTGCAAGGGCCTTTATAATATCACGCGTTGAAATCGAGCCGTAAAG
>JASFLX010000260.1:0-4467 GCA_050117895.1 Desulfobacterales bacterium
AGCGATAAAAAACGATCAGTTATCGCAATGGCCGGTGTAGGGCATAAGCAGACCATAGCTGCTTGGGCTCCGAACTTTAAAAAATAACGGCGATCGACATCCATTTTTTTGATTACCTCGAGTTTTTTATTTTCTCCAACAAGTATTTAAAATTTAGGATTAAAACTTAACAGCTTATAAATGGATATTTTTTTAACTGAGCACCGGACAATCAATAGTGACTAGTGTTTTTTTCATGGAGTCCTATATCAAAACCATAAAAATAATGAAACACTAAATTAATACCGGAATCTTGCACAAATATCTATCTATTTTTACCGGGAAACCATTTAGGATTTTTTCGTGCTTATAAACTGATTGGAGTATCGAAGGGTTAATAGTGCGACGAAGGCTTTTTTGTTGAGTTGCGAATATCCTTGACTTTTATTATGCTGTTTGCTGTAATACATTGATATCAAATCATTTTTTAAGGAGGAAGACAAATGAAAGAAATTGATGTATTCTTAAAAACCGTGGTGGAAGGCATGAAAGCCATGGCACAGGGGATTGAAGCTTTGGCAGAGAAACTGGATACGATTTCAACATCTCGTGTTGGTGAGAAGAGTAAAGCTAAACCCGCTCGCAAAGCTCCGTCAAAGTCTAAGAAATCGGCTGCAAAAAAAGCCGCTCCTAAGAAATCTGTAACTGCAGCTGAAACTGTGCTCAAAATCATCAATCGATCAAAGAAAGGTGTCAGTCCTGGGATTATCTCTGAAAAGACCGGGTTTTCTAGGAAGAAGGTTCATAATATTATTTATAAGCTGAAAAAAGAGGGTAAAATCAAGAGTGTTGAGAAAGGAGTATATTTGAAAGTCTAATTGTCAATGATGAAAAATAATAAAAGAAGCGGTTTACATGAAACAGCTTCTATCCCGGAAATTTTCATAAAATATCCTGGCTTGTGCGCCGGAGTCGATAGGGTAGATGATATATGTGCTTCCGGGCAACATCACAAGGTTGACTTTTAAGAGCCATAATGGTTAGTAAGGATGCCGTCATTCAAACTCGTATTCAATAGCCCCTGGCTCGTGCAAAATTCGGGTATTTATTAGTTTGTGTCCATCCAGAAATGGCAGATTTTGGTTTTCGGCAAGGCCCGAGCGAGTTTTCAACCGCAGGCATAGCGCGCTATGTCGAGGATTGAAAACGAGCGAGAACGCCGCCGATGGCAAAAAGATGCCGTTTATGGATGGACACTAGTTCATTATTATTTGGAATATGACACGTTTTAAAAAAAATAGTGAAAATTCAAATTACATACCGGGCATTTATAATTACTGCGATCGTTGGTGTGAACGCTGTCCTTTTACATCTCGCTGTTTGAACTTTGAAATGAGTGAAGAAAAATTCGGTGATCTTGAATCGGTAGATTTAAACAACGAGGAATTCTGGAAGAAACTGGGCGAAACGCTTGATGAAACTTTAAATATGTTGAAAGAGATGGCAGAAGAGCAGGGGATCGATCTTGATTCTCTTGATATGGAAGAGAATGAAATGCCTCAAAAGCAAATTGATGAAGAAACCGTAGTGCATATTCTGTCTTATATGTCAAAAGCATACATTACCATGGTTAATGACTGGTTTGAATTAAATGCATATTTATTTGAACATAATGAAGATGAAATATATTGGAATTCAACTTTCGATGACATTCAATCTCCACCGCAGGAAGATATGGTAACATTGATAGACTCCATAGAGGTGGTCCGTTGGTACCAGCACCAGATTTATGTAAAACTCAAAAGGGCACTTCACAGCGCTCAAGACGAACAATTTGAAATATTGAATAATTTTCCCAAAGATTCGGATGGCTCAACAAAAGTTGCACTGATCGGCATGGATCGTTCCATCAGCGCATGGGGTGAAATTTTAAAATATTTTCCAGACCAGAGAAAAAATATTATAAGTATGATTACTCAGCTTGAACGGCTTCGCAAGAGAACCGAAAACGAATTTCCTGATGCCAGAGCCTTTGTAAGACCCGGATTTGATGAAAACTAAAAGCGCTGTTTTTTTCTTAACTATTCCTAATGCATTCAAACAGTGTACGGTTTCGTTGCTGATCATTCATTCCGCTTAATTTGGGGTTCTAAAAGAAAAAGTCCCCGACTTCTCAAATATAATGAGAATTACAGAATTTAGATATAATTAACCCGATACCTATCCACAGTATAAATACCAGATAAATCGGAATTAGAGAATCCAAAAAGGAGAAAATTATGAGTATCGTTAAAATCATGCCATGCCTGGATATGAAAGACGGCCGGGTCGTTAAGGGGATCCATTTTGTTGACCTCAAAGATGCCGGTGACCCTGAAGAAAATGCTGCGTATTATCAAAAAGAAGGTGCCGATGAACTGGCCATACTCGATATCGCGGCAACCTTGGAAAACCGAAAAACCAGACTCGAATGGGTAAAGAAAGTCTCCTCGGTGATTGACATACCCCTCACCGTGGGAGGCGGCATTTCTACTTTACAAGACATCGAAATGGTTCTTGAAGCCGGTGCTGATAAAATATCCATGAACAGCGCTGCGGTTAAAGATCCGGATGTGGTGGCCCGGGCAACGGCGCAGTTTGGGCCCGATAAGGTGACCGTGGCCGTGGATGCCAGAAGAAACAAGGAGATGCCTTCCGGGTTTGAACTGGTTGTCTCCGGGGGCACAAAACCCGTGGGGCAAGACGCTATAGCCTGGGCAAAGCAATGCCAGGAACTCGGAGCAGGCGCAATCCTGCCAACAAGCATGGATGGAGACGGCACACAAGCCGGTTATGACTTGGAATTCACCAGGGCCATTTCGGATGCAGTGGATCTCCCCGTAATTGCTTCGGGCGGGGCCGGTAACCTGGAGCATTTCTATGAGGGTGTTGTTCAGGGAGGCGCTCAGATTTTACTCGCGGCCTCGGTTTTCCATTATCGCATTCTGGGTATCAGACAGGTTAAGGAATATCTGAAGGAAAAAGGCCTGCAAGTCAATCTGTAAGATGTCTTTAGTCTGCTGCATTTCATTTCCGGGCCTTTCAGTTACGCCATCAGTGAATAAAGGAGCTCTCTATTGTGGATAAGCCTATGTCGAACTCGGGCTTCAAAATTATGGCCCTCATTTTCAAAGTTCGTGATTTCTTCATGCCTCGCAGGCATGTGTTACAGGAAGTGGGTATAGAGGCCGGATTTTACATTCTCGATTATGGTTGCGGTTCCGGCAGTTATATCGTACCGCTTGCAGAACTCATTGGTACTTCCGGCCAAATCTATGCTCTCGACATCCATCCGCTTGCAATCAAGAAAGTCCGGCAGATCGCTTCACACAAAGGAATTACCAATATGAGAACCATTGAGTCCGATTGCGAAACCGGACTTCCGGATAATCATGTGGAAGTAGTCTTACTTTATGACACGTTTCATACGCTTGCCCAACCCAATCAAGTACTGCGAGAACTCCACAGGGTGATGAAGTCTGACGGCACGTTGTCTTTCAGCGACCACCACATGAAAGAGCAAGATATTCTCACGAGGGTAACGAACAGGGGTTTGTTTAAACTTTCGGCCAAGGGCAAGAAGACATATAGTTTTTCAAAGGTTCGCTAGTCGACAAAAACAAAATCCTATTACCGTCTTGCCTTTTAATTTTTGCTAATTACGAATTAGCAGGAAAAGTAATTCCTCATAAGATACCGTGTGAAAATTTGTATAAAAACTGTAAAAATACCCAGTTGGCCTCTTTATCAGAAGCCTTTTCTATTATTCCCATTTTTTGGCATATTCAGCGTCATTATAAAGGGGAGCGCCATACTTGATTTTCCCGTACTCTCTGTAAATTTTCTGACCCGCGGGTGAGCTTACAAATTTCACGAACTTGGCAGCAAGGGCATAATCTTTCTGAGGATGAGTTTTCGGTGAAGCGACCAATGCGTGGTAGACGTTCACCAGAATCGGATCCCCTTTAAAGAGGATCTTGAGATTTTTTATCTTGGATTGCTTGGCAAAAAAGGTACTTGAATCGGTCATAAAATAGCCAAGTTCCTTGTCGGCTCGCATAAGCGTCGGTCCCATAAAATCTCCGGTTACCACATACCAGTCTCCCGCAGGCTCAATTTCGGCAAGCTTCCAGATTTTCATTTCCTTTTTATGGGTGCCGGAATTATCGCCTCGTGAAAAAAATGTGGCGCGGGCCTTAGCGATTCTTTGATAAGCATCCCGAGCGGATTTGGCGTTGCTGATGTCCGCAGGATCTGACTTGGGACCCACAATATAGAACTCATTGCTTCCCAGAAGGGTTCTCATGGTCGCCCATCCTTCTTCTACGGCCTTTTTTTCAAGCGCCGGCGCATGCACCATGACCATATCCACGGTTCCTTTTTTCAAGGCATTTAAGGAAGCGCCGCTCCCTCTTTTGACCCAATTGACCCGGCAACGATTTGCTTGGC
>JASFLX010000261.1:0-4449 GCA_050117895.1 Desulfobacterales bacterium
CTTTTTTAGAATCCTGGCACGATCCGGGCTCTTTATATATCTTACGGCATAAAAAAGAAGCTCTATGACCACCACGGATACAACAAAAATCATTATTGTTGGAATTAAAATTTTCATCTTCTTGTCCTTTTAAGTCTGAATCCTCCTCGCGGCAACCTGCCAAGAATTATAACCTGTTACATATAAAAATCTTTTTAGTCTGCGTCCGCCCCGCCGTAGGTCCCGAAGATTGTCGGGCTGAACTGACCATTCGTTCCTACCAGCGGCAGGCGGGTCTTCAGACTAAATTTCAAAAATTTTATCCGGATCGAATATATCGCGCGGAACAGATATACCGGCGACTGAAAATTTATCGACAAAACGGGGACGGACACCATGAAACCGGAAATGCCCTTCCACTTTTCCATCTTCGGATATACCGGTTTGCCGGAATGAAAAAATTTCTTGCAGTGTGATGATGTTACCCTCCATTCCGGTGACTTCCTGGATGCTGATAAGCTTTCGAGTTCCATCCGGGAAACGGTTGATCTGGATAACAATATTTATGGCCGAAGCGATAAATCGCCTCATAAATTCGCTGGAAATCTCCAGGTTGGCCATGGCCACCATGCTCTCCAGACGCATCAGCGCGTCACGGGAAGAATTGGCATGAATTGTTGTGAGCGACCCTTCATGTCCCGTATTCATAGCCTGGAGCATATCAAAAGCCTCCATTCCCCTGACCTCGCCGACAATGATCCGGTCCGGACGCATCCTCAGGCTGTTTCTCACAAGGTCTCGGGCCATAACCTCACCCTTACCTTCAATATTCGGAGGCCGGGTTTCCAGCCTGACCAGATGCTCCTGCTTAAGCTGTAATTCAGCCGCATCTTCAATGGTGACAATACGTTCTTCTTCCGGGATATATTGAGAAATAACATTCAATAAAGTGGTTTTTCCGCTACCTGTACCCCCTGAAATAAGGACATTGAGCTTTGCCTTGACAATCCCTTTCAGAATTTCTCCAATCTCTTTAGTAAATGACTTTAATAAGATAAGATCCTTTAATAAAAGGGGATCTCTACCAAAGCGCCGGATAGACATAATGGGCCCGTCCAAAGCCAGGGGGGGGATGATGACATTAACCCTGGAGCCGTCCGCAAGCCTGGCATCCACCATGGGTGACGACTCATCAATACGGCGTCCCACGGATGAAACAATCTTATCGATGATTTTCATCAGGTGAGTATCGTCTTTAAAGCGTGACTCGGAAAGCTCCAGCTTTCCAAACCGTTCTATAAAAATCTGTTTGTACGAATTGATCAGAATATCAGAGATGGTATCATCTTTCAGAAAGGGTTCCAGGGGGCCCAAGCCCAACACCTCATCTTCTATTTCAAAAAAAAGATTTTCTTTTTCAGTTGAATTCAGGGGCATTTTAAAATCTTGCTCTTCCAATATTTTCTGGACTACCGTCCTGATCTGAGATTTGACGAGATTCTGATCAAGAGAATCTATTAGAGACAAATCGAGCAAATCGAGCAAACGATCATGAATTCTGGTTTTCAGCTCGAAATACTCATCCGATTCACGTCCTCCATAGCCAGGCACTGTATCATAATCTAAACGCATTTTAATTGTCACCTCAACTTTGAGACCGTTGAAAAAGTCTCTTTTTATCGATTAAAATTCTAAACCATATCAGTCCGAACTAAAATGTTAATGCTTAAAATATTTATTCACACCAAAAAAATACATAAATTTTTAAATAAGGACCTAACGCCGTTTAAATAAACTCCATCCCTTTTTCTCCTGTTTTTCGGATTCAGGGCCCAGCTCGGCGGCTAAATTTCGGAAGCTTCTGGTGATTTCTTCCCTTGGTGCAAATTGTGAAAGCGCTTTCCCCCTGTTTGTCGCTGTTATTGCGGTTTGGTAATCATTGGGTATGGCCCAAAATATTTCTTTTGTCAGGGAAGTTTCCGCATCCTTTATGGAAATATCCGATTTTTTTAAATAACGATTGATAAGAAGCTTGATGTTTTCTTTGGGAGGAAAGCCCAGATCATGAAATGTTCTTAACAGCTTGTTGGTATTCGACAGGCAGGGGAGACTTAAGATTGAGATAAGTAAAACCGTGTCCGATAATTCCAGAATCTTTAAAGACATATCCCCCAAAGATTGGCCGCCATCAATAACCACAAAGTCGAACATTCTTCGCATAAGTAGAAGCAAACGCTCCATAATAGCCGGTGTTGCCATGCTTTGCTTGCTTAAATAGTTTGGGGATGGAAGGACACACACTCCTGAAGAATCCACAGACAGGATATTTTTCAAAAACGTCGTATCCAGACGGGAAATATTCTTGGTAATCTCGCTCCAATTATACTTTGGATCAATATCCAGGAAAAGAGGAATCTCCCCAAACAGTAAATTCATGTCAATCAAAGCAACGGATTGAACACTTTTTTTCTCGGCCAAACTCACAGCTAAATTAACCGCTACCGTCGTGGTTCCTACGCCACCTTTGCTGCCGATAACATTTATAATCTTTCCATCTTTGAACGTCTCTCCCCTTTCTGCTTTTTCCCTTCTTCCTTTGTATCCTTCCAATGCATATTTGATTTCTTCATCTTCAATGGGCATATTGAAAAATTCCCTTGCCCCGATTCTAATTGCTTTCCTGAGCACAGCCGGGTCGGAGTGGTTTGAAACAAAGAAAACCTCCCCGACTTCACCTGAATTCACCAGGTCCTGGACATAAAGAAATTCTTTTTCTATTTGATCTCCCAGCTCAAAAATAAGGAGTTCTGATCTAGCAGTGGTCTTTGGTGCTTGAATGTTAAATTCCCCGATTTTACGAAGGGCGTTTTCAAGCTGGCGTTTTAATTTCGTATCTTTAAGCTCTAATTTGACCGATATTTTTTCTTCTGCCACAGTTTATTCCTCTTTCACTGTTCCGAGATAATTGAATTTATAAATAAATCTGCTGCAACATTAAATGGCATTTAGCTGTAGAACATTTTATATTGACACAAAAGCTCCTCTATTTTGAATATTCTAAAATACTATTCAACTAGGCTCGGTATGGTACCCTTGAGATTACCGAATGTTCCACCTCCCCCTCGGGCAACTATTGCTGTCCAATTACAATCGACTGTTGCGGTAACCGTTGAGTCAGGAGGTGGATTCGGCATTCTCACCGTAACCTGAGCAAACCCTTTAATAGTCCGTTGCGTGTTTGGGTTATCGCAAGGGCAGTTATCTTCATAAACTGGTGCAGTTGCAGTCCATACCGCATTGTTATTGTCGCCGTCACGGAATCTAAAATAATCGAAAAG
Organism: Desulfobacterales bacterium; assembly: GCA_050117895.1. Classification (GTDB taxonomy): domain Bacteria; phylum Desulfobacterota; class Desulfobacteria; order Desulfobacterales; family UBA11574; genus S5133MH16. Next base: position 3,318 of record JASFLX010000261.1, read on the forward strand.
TGCTATGAAAGGAGCTATTTGTCCAGAACCAGAGACATCTTGTTTGCCATCACCATCAGCATCTACGGGTTCTGTCCTAATATCTTCAGGATCCGAACCACCATCTTCCCATTCGAGGTATTTACCAGTGAACAAACTTGAAATAGTCCCTCCCTGAAAATAATATAGCGAACTCCCGGCGGTTGTCACAGGAGTCTCAGCCCCATCAGGAGGATTATTCTCACCAAATTTCGCATCGAGCCAACTTTCACCGCATGGCTCTTCTAAGCAGGGTTCGTCATTACCTGCTATAAACCCGAGCAATTTATTCTTCATTGCATTTGCATTAATCGGATCAAAAAAATTATGCCAACCCGCACAACTATCCGTTGTTGGCGAAAATTGAATTTCTTCGGAGCAAATACCTTGTCTTTGTAGAGAATCGTCACAGTTATCGAAGAATTGCCAATATGAAAGACCGATAGGCAAATTCATCTGCCCTTCATCCACTTGGGCCGGCCCGGTTAATGCAGCCGTTGCATCTGCTGTAACAATAGCGGTATCCATACCAAATATCTTTGCAAAAAAGGTGGTTATGGGCCCGTTAGCACTATCGTCTCTCCGGGCAATTACCCTTACCGCGTCAGGTTGGACCGTATTGTTTGTATTAAATTTACTCCCTCCCCATGTATTGATGTAGATATCGTTCACATCGATAATGATATCCTTACCGCCCGCCGGGTTTTTTCCCGTACCAACTACATCCTGGGCCTGGGCTCTAATAGACTCACAGTCAGAACCATACGCATCGGACCAAGTATCCTGAGTACAATCGTAGGTCTGCTGCTGAGCATTAGTCATGTTGGCATAAATTTGCCCCAGCAACCCGGCTCCGGCCAACGCCGCAGCATCGGCTGCATTTTGAAGTTCGTTTTTGGATGCAAACAGATAACCGACATCAACTGCCAATGCAGCGAAACCGATTAAAAAGAAAGTCACTGCGATAGCAACCATAATGGCTACTGCTCCCCGTTGATTTTTAACTTTTTTTAATAGTTGATGAATTATTTTCATTTGCCCATCACTCCCATTAACAGTCAGAGTGCATTGTTCCATTTTTAACGTTAACACTTCTTTTAAATTTATCGGACCT
>JASFLX010000262.1:0-4432 GCA_050117895.1 Desulfobacterales bacterium
CCGGAAATGCCAAAGGTCTGTTCCAGCACGTTGTTCACCGCCAAAACCCGCCGGTCACCATCAATTATCAGCACTCCGCAGGGAATCGATTCAAACAGGCTCTTTAAAAACCCTTCTTGATTTAAAAATTCTACGATCGGTTTCATTTTAGAGTAAAATTTAGTGCCGTAATTGTGAATTTTGTGCTTTTTGCGGCAAAACTTTTTTCTGCTTGCCACCAAGTCACCAAGGCACGAAGAAAGAATAATAAATAAATTTCAGAACTTCTACAATTTATTGAGAATAAATGTGTTTTTTAGACTTATATGTTTACCTCGGACCTGAAAAAATGGAATGATGAGTTAAATAAAATGATATTCCTATATTTATTTCTCATTAATAGGAATTTTACAATAACCCAACTTCCCATTTTCCCAGAGGCCAATATTCCAACATTCTCCCGCTATATAGCGGGATGAGCGAAGCGAACTTACTTGATCCTTTGTGTCTTTGTGACTTGGTGGCAAATATCTCTGGGTTCCAGCTTGTCCGGGTTGAGTGATAAGGATTTGTTTTTTAAATAAAGAATTTAAAGAAGAGTCGATGGTATGTCAAGGGCAAATCAGGTTCATATCCATATCATCCCTGATTCCCATGCGCGTCAGAACAAAATCGTATTTTACGGGATCATTAGGAGCAAATTGCCTAAAGCAGGATGTTATTTCAAGAGCGGTATTCATGTCAGCATTTTTTCTTGCGGTAAGACCCAACATCAGACTTATTTTATGCATGTGAGTATCAAGGGGAATAATCAGTTTTGACAAAGGTACGTTACGCCATCCTCCGGGATCAACTCTGTCTTTTCTAACCATCCATCTTAAAAAAAGATTCATTCTCTTACAGGCGCTTCCCTTTTCAGGCAAAGCCAAAAGATGTCCGGGTTTATTTTTTCCAGCAGTAAGCTGCCCCGTAAAAAAAATCATAGCCGGGATGACCGTTTTATCATCAGATGACAGACCATAGGTAAAACAGTCGTTCAAAGAACCAAACCGAGCGATCACGCCTTTCATTTCCCAAAGTAACGCCGCAAGATGATCTCCTGTTGCAAATCTATGAGTAAAGTCTTCAAATGCCCTGCAAATAGATCTATAACCCAAATTCTTTATAAAGAGATAAGGCGACGGATTCATGATATCGAGCACATATGAAACGCTTTTAAGAATTTGTTTCACCCTGCCGTAGGCAAGTGAAGATGCGATCAATCCGACGACTTCGCGGTCTCTGATGTTTTCATATGAATATAAAAATTCAAGGGGATCCGGATGAACATATCTGGGCCGGTTATATTGGTCATACAGGTTGTCGAGTTTCTTTTTTAGTATTCCAGGTATCATATTGATTTTTACTTCTTTATACAGTAAGTATTCACCGCTCAACAACCGAACTTCGCCCAATTGGAATAACGAATACATACAATGCCGCTTATTAATTATCAACAATCAAACAAAACAAGCTCACCCGGGCTTCGGTGGCCTGAACTTATACACGGAACCCTGGTAAAAAGATATAATCGTTTTCTTGCTGATGTAAAGCTTTTAAGCGGCGAAGTGGTTACCGCCCATTGCCCGAATTCAGGCACCATGAAAGAGTGCTCCCAACCGGGCCGGCAGGTATATCTTTCATTCCATGACAATCCCAAAAGGAAATTAAAATACACCTGGGAGATGATTAAAATGCCCACCTCTCTTGTGGGAGTCAATACCATGGTTCCCAACAAGCTGGTAAAAAAATCCATCGAGGAGGGTTGCGTTGATCAGTTAAAGGACTTTGAAAATATAAAATCTGAAGTTAAAGTTTCGGGTGGCTCCCGACTCGATCTTTTGCTTACCAAAGGAGAAAATGAAAAGTGCTTTGTCGAGATAAAAAACTGCACTCTGGTTAAAGACGGTATTGCTTACTTTCCGGATGCGGTGACCGCCCGAGGCCGGAAACATCTGGTGGAACTTCAAAAACTTGTTTCAAAGGGAAACCGGTGTGCCATGTTCTTTCTCGTACAAAGGATGGATGCAAAAACTTTCACTACAGCCGACCATATAGACCCGGCATATGGAAAAGAATTCAGAAAGGCAAAAAACAGCGGGGTCCAAGTGATAGTTTATGATGTCGTTATGGATCTTAATAAAATCATTTTGGGTAAAAAGATCCCGCTTGTCTGAATTAAACATTAAAGTATCCATTTATTGTTACCTGTGGTAGGGTGCCAAAATTGTTAAAGCTAAGTAGTTCGATAGAAAGGATTTTTTTAAAAATGAAAATAGCGAGCGTTGTATTTACAATAATTCTGTGCCTTCTAACACCCCATGTTGGAGAGGCCGGCGAAACAAAACAGAGGGAGAATCCCATGTGTTTAATTCGAACGACAGTCGGTAATATTGAAGTGGAGCTGTTCCAGAACGATGCCCCCGAAACCGTGGCCAATTTTATCGGTTTGGCTGAAGGCTCTAAGGAATTCGTGGATGCCAAAACCAAAGAAAAAGTCAAACGGCCTTTTTACGACCACGTGATTTTTCACCGTGTAATCAAAGATTTCATGCTTCAGGCCGGCTGCCCCCTGGGCAACGGGACCGGCGGACCGGGCTATACATTTGCAGATGAGATTGATGCCTCAGCTTTAGGGCTTGACAAGATAAAAGCGATCGACCCGAAGAAAGGACCTCATCCTTTTTTGGCCATTCAAAACCAGGAGGAGTATCAGAGAAATATTATGATGCCCTTGTTTCAAAAAATGAATATCTCCTCACAAAAAGAGCTGGATGAAAAAAAAGAAGAAGTTAAATCCCGGCTAAATTCCCTTACTTTAAAGGAAGTCTATGAAAACATGGGTTATGGTTATTCCGATAAGGGGTCACCCCACCCGCCGGTTCGCGGTTCTTTGGCCATGGCCAATGCCGGACCCAATACAAATGGATCACAGTTCTTCATCAATCTGGTGGATACGGATTGGCTGACCGGCAAACACACCGTATTCGGCCGGGTGGTAAAAGGGATGGATGTCGTCGATAAAATCGGAAATATTAGGGTCGACCCCCGCTCCAAGCCCCTTGAAGAGGTAAAAATTATCTCGATTCGGCTGAAGACTTCACAATAATACCCATTAGTTTTTATAAGCGGCTATTTCAAAATCACAAATCAGGGGCGCATGATCGGATAATTTGACATGAGGGATCTGGAAATCCCTAATTTTTATTTGCGGACTGTGGAAGATGTAATCCAACTGGCGGCGCGGTGAGCGACTGGGATGGGAGGGCTCCCCGTTGGTGTTGGCATTTTTAAGCCCTGTTGCAGACAAAAATAATTGCAGTTCGCGATCTCCCCAAAATACGTTGAAATCACCGGCCACGATGACCGGTTTTTTTAGGGGTTCTATCATCCCATGAAGGTCCTGCAACTGGTATTGGCGATGACGGAACTTAATCGATAGGTGTGCCAGAAAAACCGAGATTTGTTCTAACTCCAGTTCAATCACAAGACGCTTTATACCTTCCCGGAAATAATGAAATTTTTGAGATTTAATCTCCTGGTTCGTGAGGATTGCATTGCCCTGTTTGTTCAGCAACGGGACTTTTTGAACGATTGAAGCAGCGGAATATTTTGACTGATAAATCGGACAATGATTTATTTCCCGGGCAATGTTTTCGGCCTGGTTGCTTTTTTCGGAGCGGAAGGAACCACTGTCCACCTCGATCAACCCGATAATATCCGGATTCACCGATTTTATGAAATCCACTATATTTTGTAAGTTGCCGTTGGTGTTTTTTAAATACCCACTATATGGGACCGGAAGATGGAAATGCATCCCAATGCCCGCACCATACCGTATGTTGTATAATAGAAGTCGCATACAATCTTTATCCTCTTGAGTATTATAATTCCTTCTTCGAAAAAGTAAAGTCTTGATCATAACCAATTTTCTTTATAATATCCCTATTCGATCAAAGAAAAATCATCGCCATGTGTTTTCTGAAAGGCGATAGGTTTTTCAAATTGCACCATTTATCTCACTGACTCGGTATTAAAAATTTATTGCAAGGTTTTTTATAAGAAAGGAAATAAAATGCATTTAGGATTTATCGGACTCGGGAATCTTGGAAAAGCAATTGCGGGAAGACTTTTAACTTGCGGGCATTCGCTGACTGTCTGGAATCGAACCGCTTCAAAAGCCGACGGGTTTCAGGTTGAGATAGCCGCTTCGCCCACTGCAGTAGCGGATAAAACTGAAATTATATTTATATGTCTGTTCGACAGCAACGCTGTGCAAACGATTTTAACTCAAGACAATGGACTGTTATCCGGCGACGTTTCCGGAAAAATAATTGTGGATCTGTCAACAAACCATTTCCAAGATGTAAAGACGTTTCATGAGTGTTGTACCCGGGCAAAATGTACGTATTTG
>JASFLX010000263.1:0-4428 GCA_050117895.1 Desulfobacterales bacterium
CGGTCGTTGATTCTGACATCAATCTTCCTGTTGTTTTTTAGATGACGTACGGTGATATACGTTCCAAAGGGGAGGGTTTTGTGAGCGGCCGTCATGGCATACATGTTGTAAATTTCCCCGTTGGCTGTCTTCCTGCCGTGAAATTTTTTGCCGTACCAGGACGCCATTCCGCGTTGGCTGAAACCTCGTGCGTGCGGCAGTGGTTTGTACCAATTTCTCCCAATTTTGTAAGGCTTGGGATGCCCCGGCGGTGTTGGGGGAGGCGTTACTGTCGTACATCCATAAAAAAGAAATGCCGCAAGGCCGCAAAAAACAAGAAATTTACAAATTACACGGAATTGTATTTTGAATAATTGAATGGGCATCCTACGGTATAACCATTGGCTAAAAGGAATCATTACGTTAGACTAACACCCGAATATGAATTTGTAAAGGGAACCGAAAGGGTTGCACAGGGCAATCACGTTCGAAAAAAATTGTTTTTTGTCTATAAATGCCGTACTAAAAGCGCATGAATAAGGATTCCAAAAATTCATTTAAATTTATTATCGGTTCCCAATACTTTTTATACTTTAGTGTAATGGGCATTTTTTTGCCCTATTTTAATTTATACTGCTATCATCTCAAATTCAGTGGTTTTCAGATCGGCGCACTATCGGCGATACGGTCGGTGGCATTGATTTTATTCTCGCTGGGTTGGGGGGCTTTGGCAGACCGCTTTAAAATCAGAAGACCGATATATATATCATGTAATTTTATCAGTACCGCAATATGGTTTTTTTATTTCTATACCACGGATTTTTGGGCGATGCTTGTTATCACGGTTTTCTACGGCATCTTTTATGCCCCGATCATTTCTTTTCTGGAAGCCTTTACCATGGATGTATTGGGTACACAGAAGAAAAGCTATGGGAGATTAAGAGCATGGGGCACTATCGCGTTTATCACCACGGTCATTGTGTTGGGCAGGATAATAGACCTTTACTCCATCGAAATAATTCTTGTGCTCATTTTTGCCATTTCAACTGTACAGGCTGTAATTTCCTCCAAAATTCCTGATATTCAGATTAAAAAACGGACGTCTTTTTTCGTAAATGTCAAAGTGCTTCTAAAAAGGCGTGTTGTCGTATTTTTGTTTTGTGCCTTTTTAATGCTGCTGAGCCATGGAACATATTATGGATTCTATTCCATTCATCTTGAAAATCTGGGATACGGTAATACGTTTATCGGTATTTCATGGGCTCTGGCATCGATTGCCGAAATTTTGATTATGATAAAATCAGACAGCATATTCAAATACTTTTCCATTGATAATGTTCTGGTCTTTTCATTCATGGTAGCGGCGTTAAGATGGTTTGGCCTTTTTTTTGCCGTATCTCCGGCCGCACTCCTGCTGTTACAAATTTTTCACGCGGTTACCTACGGCACGTTTCATGTGGCAAGTATTTTATACATTGATTCATTAACGCCTGATGAGACCAAGACGCTGGGACAGGCCGTCAATAACGCCATAACCTATGGGCTTGGCTTAATGGTTGGATTTTTCTTTAACGGCTATCTGTTTGAAACCATGGGGTTGTTCAGGCTGTTTATGATAAGCAGTTTCATTGCCCTTGGCGGGGGTCTGCTTTTAAAATGTTCTCAGATTATGGATCGCAGGGCCGGCTTAATTTAGGGCCTTTGAAAATCACAACGTTAATTTATATATGGATTCGTAAAGAAATATCAGAAAGTTAACACCTTGTCCGCTTCCATGGCCAGTTCATAAAGATCATCCATCCAGGCGATGGGACAGGCGCTTGATCCCTCCAGACCGTGGGATTTCAGACATACCCCTCAGACGTAAAAATCTCCTTGGAACTGGTTGACCTGTTCCATCACGTTAAACTGTTCGCTACTGCTCTGTTCAAAAAGAACCCCTTTGCCCAACATGAATACACTGACGTCATCCCCCTTTTTGACTGCCACATTGGATAATCTCATCGCATTGTATATGGTTTCAGCGTCTTGGGTGGAAATAATAAAAAGTACGTTCATTGTAACTCCCTTTGATTCGGGCTATTAAGGTATTAAAAGCCATTTCATTCAAAACAAAAGCACACGGTGTTTTGGTTTCAGACAGTTATAATTATATGATCATAGGTTGACATTTTATTTTTAGCAAGGTAAATAAAATTCGCTTTATTCGAGTTTGGTAATATGTATGAGACCTTGGAAAAATGTTCAATTTTGTTCAAGTTTAAGGAAGACGAAAATTTTAACCACCCCAGAGAAATAGGCTTCGCCTTTCACGGGGCAGGCACGAATACATTGAGTATTTTGAGGATTAAAATTTGAGTCTGACGCAGAAATTGGGCAAAAGGGAGCGTTTTGCAAAGGTCTCATGTATGAAGCTGGCGCTGTGCAGGATTGCATGAATTAAAGGATATTCCATGAATGATGAGTTAACTCCGGAAGAAAAGGAAGCGCTAAAGCATGTTGCCTCAAAACTCGAATCCTATGAAAAGCAAAGAGGGAATCTGATCCCGATTCTCCAGATGGTCCAGGACACGCTGGCCTATCTCCCTACCCAAGCCATCAAAATAGTATCGGAACACCTCGAAATTTTCGAAAGTGAGGTTTATGGCGTTGCCACATTTTATAACCAGTTTCGATTTCATCCTCCGGGCAAACATCCGATCAAAGTGTGTCTGGGTACGGCTTGCCATGTCAGGGGGGGTGGCATTATTCTTGAAAATTTTGAACGAAAGCTTGGCATACATGCCGGAGAAACCACGCCTGACAGAGAATTCAGTGTTGAAAAGGTGGCCTGTGTGGGATGCTGTGCGTTAGCGCCCGTGGCCATTATTGATGAAGACGTCCATGGCCATATGGCGCCCAGCAAGGTGGAAGGACTTTTGATGCGGATTGAAATAGAAAAAGAAATGGAAGAAAGAGCAAAGATACAAGATGAATCCGGCCGGTCATAAAAAAATAGATCAAATTTTCAACGCCATTTATAAAGACGCCGAGAACCGTCGAAATGAATTCAGGGAGGCGCCGGTTCCCAAAATACATATTGGCATGGCCACCTGCGGCATTGCCTCGGGCGCCCTGGAAACCCAAAAGGCATTTGAAGACGCACTGGATGAATACCAAATTGACGCCCGTATTCATACGGTGGGATGTTTGGGACATTGCTATGCAGAACCGGTGGTGATCATCGACCATCCGGACTCGGGATTTCCACCGATTTTCTATCATGAGGTGACGGCGGGCAAGGCCAAGATGCTCGCCAAGCTGTTTTTAAAAGAAGGAGATCCCCGATTCGAACACGTTTACGGGGCCATGGAAGAGAACGATCTGATTCCCTGGGTCATGGAATTTACCCGGTTTAATCAGGAAAAGCGGGTGGTCATGGAAAAATGCGGGCATATCGATCCGGAAGACATCTACGACTACATTGCTGACGGCGGATATTCAAGTCTTGTAAAGGCCTTAAAACTGGGTCCCGATGAGATCGTCAAAGAGGTGCAGAATTCCGGTTTGAGGGGAAGGGGGGGTGCGGGATTTCCCACGGGCAGAAAATGGGAACTGGCCAGAAGTGCAGGGGCTCAGGAAAAAATAGTGATTTGCAACGCAGACGAAGGCGACCCCGGGGCCTATATGGACCGAACCATTCTGGAAAGCAATCCGCACCAGGTCATCGAAGGCATGGCCATCTGTGCGTATGCGGTGGGGGCCCAAAAAGCCATCATTTATGTGCGGGCGGAATATCCGCTAGCGGTGACCATCGTGACCAAAGCGATTCGGCAGGCCACGGAACTGGGTCTTTTGGGAGAATCGGTTTTGGGAAGTTCCTTTGATCTTGAGATCGATGTGTTCCGGGGATCCGGGGCGTTTGTCTGTGGTGAGGAAACGGCCCTGATCCGATCCATTGAGGGATATCGAGGGATGCCCCGGCACCGTCCCCCGTATCCGGTTCAAAAAGGGTTGTGGAACACGCCCACGGTCATTAACAATGTAAAAACCCTGGCCTCGGTTCCTCCGATTCTGGATCACGGGGCCGACTGGTATCGAGGGATCGGTACGGAAAACTCTCCGGGCACCGCTATTTTTTCCGTGGTGGGCAATGTGGTTCACGCGGGTTTGGTGGAAATTCCCATGGGGGTGTCTTTGCGGACCCTTATTTTCGATATTTGCGGGGGTATTCCCAATAACAAAAAATTCAAGGCCGTTCAGATCGGCGGACCGTCCGGGGGGTGTCTGAATGAAGATTTTCTGGACACCCCCATTGATTTTGATTCGTTAACCCAAGCCGGGGCCATGATGGGCTCCGGGGGCATGGTGGTCATGGATGAAGACACGTGCATGGTGGAGGTGTCCCGGTATTTTCTTGATTTCACCCAAAACGAATCCTGCGGCAAATGCACATTTTGCAGAATCGGT
>JASFLX010000264.1:0-4402 GCA_050117895.1 Desulfobacterales bacterium
ACTAAACGGTCACTTTTTTCTTTCCAAATTAAAAATGATAAGCTCGTAAAAAGTCCGATTTAGACGGTTTTGTAAAAAGTTCAAATTCAAGGCGTGCAAATTTTGTAATCATGAGGCGTACTTATCGCACGTTGAATGATTGCGAAATGCAGCATAACGCAGAAGTTGGACTTTTTGCAAAACCGTCAAAAATAACTGCTTCCATCCCAACAGTGAGTGCATAATTTTTCTTTTGGCAGGCCGATGGCTTTTACAAGATTTTCCAGTTTTTGATATTTTAACGAAGTAAGTTTCAACCGTTGCCGGATTCTTTCAACCATTGCCTTATTTTTTTCTGAATTTGACTTTGCATATTCATCCAAAACCGTCTCTTTTCCATTTTCGAGTTCCGATATGGCTTTTCGTCCTGCAAGATCCAGTGTTGATCGAGAGGTTGAAAAATTGAGAAACTCGCAAGGATAGATCAAAGTGGGGCATGCGGGGCGCATATGAACTTCTGATGCACCATGGTCAAATAATATTTGTGCATGATCTTGTAATTGAGTGCCCCTGACGATTGAATCTTCACAGAAGAGGATCTTTTTCCCTTCAATCATTTCTCTAATGGGAATCAGTTTCATTTTGGCGACAAGATCTCTGATGCTCTGATCCTGAGGCATAAAGCTTCTCGGCCAGGTGGGGGTATATTTAACAAACGGTCTGATATACGGAATATTTTTTTCATTGGCGTAACCGATGGCATGACCGGTGCCTGAATCCGGAATTCCGGCAATAAAATCGATTTTATAATCATCCTCTTTTCCCAGAGCCGAACCGCATCTGTATCGAACAAATTCCACATTAATCCCTTCATAATTTGAGGCCGGATACCCGTAGTATACCCAAAGGAAGGCGCAAATTTGCATTTTTTCACCGGGTTGCTTTCTCTGTTCACATCCATCCGCCGTCATAAAAACAATTTCACTAGGGCCAAGATATTTATAAATCTCAAAACCCAGGTTGGGGAATGCGCAGGTTTCCGAAGACGCGGCGTAGGCCCCCTCTTTTTTGCCGATAATGATAGGCGTTCTTCCTAATTTGTCCCGGGCAGCATAAATTCCTTTTTCCGTGAGCAGAAGCATGGAACACGAACCTTTAATGGCTTCCTGAGCATTTTGGATGCCGTCTTCAAAAGTATCTTCCTCACAGATTAATGTTGCCACAATTTCTGTTGGGCTTGAATCTCCGCCACTTGTTTCGGAAAAATGAATTTTCTTTTGAAAAGCTTTTTTTGCAAGTTCCTGAATATTATTTATTTTTCCAACGGTAACGATAGCAAAACTTCCCAGGTGAGATCCGAAGATTAACGGCTGAGCATCGTAATTGCTGATAACTCCGATACCTTTATGACCCGAAAATTCGGGAAGATCCGGCTCGAATTTTGATCTGAAATAGTTATTCTCAATATTATGAATGGACCGTGAGAATCCCATAGCGTTTTTTGTCGCAAGACCTCCTCGTTTCGTGCCCAAATGAGAATGATAGTCCGTTCCAAAAAACAGATCGTTTACACAGTCTTCTTTAGAAACAACGCCAAAAAATCCACCCATAAATCATTCCTTCCTGTAAGAGTTAATGATCTCGTAAAAACACAAAAAACGACTTTTTACGAGAGTTTTAAGCTTCAGGTGTTAAGTTTTAAGATTCTGTTAAGAAAACTATTCATAATCACTTAAATCCCAAATCTTAAAACCTAAAACGTGATGAATGTTTGCTGTTACGAATTCATCATAAGCTATCTCAAATTATATCATTACAGTGGCTATAATTGTTCTAGAAAAAATATTCAACAGTTAAGTCATACTAATTTATTATAAGACTATATTTTACCAAAAAAATCGAAAAACAGTCCCTGTGCGCAGACCTTATAATTTACGCCTCGGAAATTCTACAACTTTTCGAAAATACAGGTTTATTAATGGAGACCTGTTTATACTATTACAATGGAAGAATGGAATGTTGGAATATTGGGAGGTTGAGCAGGGATTCGGTATGGGAATGCACTCGCTGTTTCAGTTCAATAGGACACGTTTTGCAAAGGTTTCAAGCTTAAGTTACTGAGAAAGCAAATAAGATTTAATGTTTTTTGTTAATTCGTTTGTTTTAGTGCACAAATACTAACCCATGAAGAATTCCCCGGTAATTTACAGTCCCAGAACAACCAACCATCAACTGAATTACGGGTTATCGATACAGCTGCTGCCGTAGGCGATAAAAATTTCTTTCCGTTGATCATCAAAGCACCGTTAATCACTTGGGCATAGTAGAAATACCCTTTGTATTGACAACGAAATTCTGTTCCATTGGGGAATGCAACCCCGTCGACGATCCAGGACACTTCGCCGAGGGCACTTTTGGGACTTTTTGGGTGAATACGGTCCAATTTAAAGGATTGTTGCAAAGAAATTTCAACACGCGGGTCGGAATCGGTTTTAATGCTTTCCATAGGCCCCCCTTAAAGTTTACGAATGAAAATACTGCTGCCATTTATGGATAAAGGGATATAAGGATTTAAAACACGTGGATATATTATTAGCATAAATTAATCCATACTTCAACAATTAAGTGAAACTTAAATTTCCATAACAATTAATGCGGGTTTTCGGTGATGGCAGAAGTCCTTGTATTTAATATAAACTCTTTTGTTCAGGGATCAGCTGATGTGAAAGACCGGGTGGTTTTTCTTTTCAAAGAATGGATGGGTGTGAGATTTCCGGATTTGACCCAAGGCGGTATTCATTAAAAAATATGTCAAAAACCAGGAAAATAAAAATCCGGGCCCAAAGGACCCGGATTTTGTTTATCCCTGGAAGGGGTTAATATTGCCTTTTTCGACTCCATTAACCCTATAAAAAATTGCTCGATTTAGGCTAAAGTAAACCTTGGTCCAGCATGGCGGTTACCACCTTTGTAAATCCTGCGATATTGGCACCTGCCATATAATTTCCGGATACACCGTATTCGTCAGAGGCATCCAGACAGGTCTGGTGGATGTTTTTCATGATTATCTTGAGGCGGCGGTCCACTTCATCCGCGGGCCAGTTCAAACGCATGCTGTTCTGAGCCATTTCCAGGCCGGACACGGCGACGCCACCGGCATTGGATGCCTTGCCGGGAGCATACAGAATTTTGTTGTCCAAAAAAATGTTGATGGCTTCCGGGGTGCTCGGCATGTTGGCTCCTTCGCAAACCAGGTGAACACCGTTTTTCATCAGGTTGGCCGCATCTGTTGCATTGATTTCATTCTCGGTGGCACTGGGAAAGGCGCAGTCTGATTTATGATTCCACAACGGATTATAATCTAAAGAAGTATCCGCTTCCGTGTAAACCGCTTCGGAATACTTATCAATGTACTCACTGATTCTGCCGCGTTTGATATTTTTCAACCGTTTTACAAAGTCGAGTTTTTTACTGTCGATGCCCGCTTCATCATAAATATAGCCTGAAGAATCAGAAAGGGTGACTACCTTGCCGCCAAGGTCAACAATTTTTTCCACGGTGTACTGGGCCACGTTACCGGAACCCGATACCAGGCAGGTCTTGCCTTCAAACGTTTGGTTTTGGGTTGCCAACATTTCAGCGGCAAAATAAACACTGCCGTAGCCGGTTGCTTCCGGACGAATAAGACTTCCGCCCCAGCCCAGACTTTTACCGGTCAAAACACCGGTGAATTCATTGCTCAATTTCTTATACATTCCAAAAAGATATCCGATTTCTCTGGCGCCCACGCCGATGTCTCCTGCCGGGACATCCGTATCCGGACCGATATGGCGAAAAAGCTCAGTCATGAAACTCTGGCAGAACCGCATTACCTCGTTATCGGATTTTCCCTTGGGATCAAAATCCGATCCACCTTTGCCTCCCCCCATGGAGAGGGTGGTCAGCGCATTTTTGAAGACCTGCTCAAAAGCCAAAAACTTGAGGATGCTCAAGTTGACGGATGGATGAAAACGCAAACCGCCCTTGTAAGGGCCGATGGCGCTGTTCATTTGGACCCTGAATGCACGGTTGACATGTACTTGTCCCTGATCATCCATCCAGGGGACTCGAAACATAATCACGCGTTCAGGCTCCGTAATTCTTTCCAATACAGCATCTTGACGGTATTGTGGATTTCGGTCCAAAACAGGTTGAACTGACTCAATTACCTCTTCAACAGCCTGATGAAATTCCTTTTCGCTCGGATCTCTGTTCTTTATCAAATTCAAAATGTCCGTCATATACAACCTCCTGTCAATTTATTAATTATAAATCATCACACATTGAGATTTTTTCCCGTCAATTTTAAGGGTAAACGGGTTGTTCAGTCTAACATGCCGTAAATAAGTGGTTTCTTGAATGGCAGGCTGTGAACCTACCCATT
>JASFLX010000265.1:0-4390 GCA_050117895.1 Desulfobacterales bacterium
ACGGTTTGAAAATCGCAGATCTTTCTTTAAATAGGGTTCTGGAAATCCGCCAAAGCTTAATAGTGTTTCAAAATCCACCGGATCTATTGGATGGGGTGGTTGTATTTCTTTTCGTCCAATTTCAGGGGCTATTATTTCTCTTATGGAAACAGGATGGAGATGATACTGAAAATAGCGCCCCATCAGACTGTCTCCTCCTCTTTTAAAAACATCCAGCCTGGAACTTCCGGTGACGACAATTTTAAGCATAGAACCATAGACGTCAAATAGCCCTTTTAGAAATTGTTTCCATTTAGAATATTTATGAATTTCATCAAAAATAACAATTTCGGGTTTTTCCTGTAATTGATGAACACCGATTTCTTCAGCAACCCTGCCCGGCCCTCCGATAATCAGAGCACGATGGTCCTGATTATCCCAGTTGAAATATGAATGCTTGCTATAAAGCCGTGTACACAGCGTTGTTTTCCCGACTTGTCTGGGTCCGACTACAAAAATCATCTGCCGGTGCTGGTCCAGGTGTTTTTTAAGTGCTGATGCATATGAACGTAACATAATAAACGTATACTACTGATAATTTGCAATAAAGTCAAGACTTGATTATGACATATCGTAAAATGGTCGCGACTAAATTACGATGACATCTAAATTGGCCGATAAATTCAAAAAAACCGGCACGTTTTGGTTTTTTCTCATGGAATGTTCGGATTAGAGGTGTCTTTGTATGTCCGCAGGAGGGAGAAGCTTTTGAGGTATTGAGAAAGAGACATTTGATTTGCTGGCTCTTAAAATGCGTGCTGTATGTTATACGTCTTTCTTGTCGGGTCGAAGCTCGCAGAGCGAAGCCCGAAGCTCGAAGAGCGAAGTCGGAAGCTTACAGCGAAGGCTGATAATCAAGGATATAGGTTTGATCCCAATCATCTTTTAGAGACCAATCCTTTAACGTCCCCGTTTCCACCGATAATTTTAATGATTTTCTGGGTTATTTTCATTCTTTGGATTACCGTTTTCAATATTGCCATGCATTTTGTGAGGCGTTGGCGTGGTGATGTTATTTCCAGAAAATGCTGCCGTTCTTCAGGTGTAAACCCTTCGGTGCTCGGTATCAGAAAAGACAGCCGTTTGAGATCCAGATCTGTCAGTGCATTGTAATCGCGACGTGTTTGCGAAATTCGGTCGAGATCTTTTAAAAGATGTATGACTTCTCCGGCCAATATCGCGTCATTGTCGGAGGCCGTTTCGTCCTCATCTTCAAAAAAGAGGACTTTGGCTTGCATATAGATTCGGCTTTGATCCATGTCTTTGATAGCAAAACGGGTCTCTCCCCGGGTCAGGATGTCCATGCGACCATCTTCATAATGCTTTACAACACTAAGAATTTTGGCGGTACATCCGATGCTGTGAATATTGGTGCCGTCATAGTGCACCACACCGAATTCCCGGCCCTGTTCCAAGCATTCGTTGATCATCCCTTTGTATCGTTCTTCAAAAATATGAAGCGGCAGTTTCATTTGAGGCAGTAAAACCACCCCCAAAGGAAAAAGAGGAATCATATGATGCCCGGTCATTTTAAATGTTGTTTCCATGTTGCTTCTCTTTTAGGAGACGATGCAGTGTTATTTTTACCGGAGTGTTTGTAACGAATACTCTGCTCTCTACTCCTTCTTGTCGGGCCGAAGCTTACAGCGAAGGCTGATAATCAATGATCAAGGTTTGCATCTATTCACTTTCAAGTTTGGATCCATTTCCAGGCTGCTTTGATTTCCGATCGGTCAAAGTAGTGTGTCCGGATATGGGAAAACAAACCAAACAGGGCGATCCATGTCTTTTCCCATACTTTATTGCCGATAATGGCCATGCGTTCTATTTTATCAGAGTAGATTAAAGTAAAATTCAAATCGAACAACAGCGATTCTGCATCCATTTTTCCATGGGGCTCGATAACAAGGACAAGCCGGATTTTTCCTGATTTACTGATCTGTTTTTCCAATACCTTGCAGATCCGCTCTTTTTGTTTTTTGGTAATACCTCCGACGATTTTAAATCCCAGAATGTTACCCGAGCCTTCTTTGAGTTGGTGATACATAGTTTTAAATCTCCGTTGTGTTTTTCTTGCAAAGAGATTTTTTACACAATTAAGGATTAGGGTTTGACCCCAGGCCCTCATTCACTCACTTGCGCTTTTGAAAATGGAATTACCTTCGAAAAAAATCAACAACTGGCCTGGCTTAACCCTGTTCCAATTCTCATCGCTCAAAGGTTTGCTTGCCACGATGTATCCCCGTTCATCCGGATTTATGACCTCTGCCAAATTGAATGTCAGGTATTGGCCACGAAGTTTGACAAGTTTGTATGGCGCCTGACGCAACAAGAAATGTAGGCCGACGTATCCTGATCTGTCGTGGTATGCAAACAGGTGTCTGCCATCACTAAAGATCAGGTTAAGCTCTCCCAATCGGTTTATTTCTTTTAATTTCTCGTGCAAGAGAATGAAGCCATTCTCGCCGGTTAATTGAATACTACGTTGGCTGAGCCATGATAATAAACTACAAAAGATAAGCTCGGAATCGGTTTCGCCGATTGGGCTGAATTCTTTGGAGGAAACGCTGAGTTGACTGGAATCTATCGTACCATTGTGGGCAAAAATCCAAGTTTTCTGATCGAACCTCCGATAAAAGGGATGGGTGTTGACGTAACCAACCTTACCTGCTGTGGCACGGCGGATGTGCGAGACAAAGATCCGCGACCGAGCGCCTAAGTGTTTCTGAAAATCTTCGGCAAGACGACTCCGGTCCGCAGGTCTTGATTCTTTTATGATTTGGGTGCCATATTCATCATACCAGCCCACTCCCCAACCATCAGGATTCTCTATTGCCCCGGCCTTCAGACCGGAAAATGCCAAATGAACGGAAACTTCCGTGTTGAAACAAAGACCCAGTAGTTCGCACATATAAATTACCTCCTGACAATATCAATTCAATTACAGATATTGCCCAAAAAAGCGTTTTTTAATCCAGGTAATTTCTTCGTTTGCTTCTGACAGCCTCTTTTAATCAATGATCGGGGTTTGAGCCCAGTCACGATTATTCTCCTTGGATAAGTCGGGTCGTCGGGGCTAGGCTTGCGTTACTTTCTCCAACAGCTTCCGATAATAGACATAGTTCTCAAAGGGAACATCCGCTCTTACGCGCCCGTCTGCCATGGGTATGTAACCGCCGCCGGCCAGCAATGGCGGTACCTTCTCCTCGACTTCACGGCGGATCGCCTCCTTGTCGCGCCTTAAAGCGTCAAGATCGATGCCTCCGATCAGGCGCAACTCAGGACCGAACTCGCGGCGCAGATTGCCATAGTCCATGGCCTCAATGTTGACCTCGCAAGCCCAAAGACAATTGAATCCCCATTTGAGAATGCTCGGGATCAGTATCCGGGTATTGGCAAATGTGCGCAGGATAATTGTTTCGATTCCATACCGGTTCAGCACGTCAAGGACCGGTTGATAGCTTGTCAAGACGAACTCCTCATACATCTGCGGGGATATCAGGGGGCGATCGTTTCCGCCGATGGGTTCGGAGAAAACGGCGGCATCGACTTCAACCTCGGCCAGAACCCTTTCTGCCATTCGGGCCGCAAACTCCCCACTGATGGCCAAAGCCTCACGCATGAATTCCGGGTCTTTTATGAGGAGGCGAATCACTTCGGAAAACCGATCCCAGCCGTACACTCCCATTGACAAGAAAAAGCCGCGGTGCACCCGTAGCATAAGCATGTGATCGCGGGATCGCCAGGAGCGGACCCGCTGGGACCATTTCTGAGGCAATCGGCGGGAATCATCCGGATCTAAACTTTTCCTCAACACATCCAGTTCGTTCCGGGAAGCGGGCCATTTCTTTAGCTTGGGGCGGGGTTCCAGGTCCGTTTCTATTTCTTCGCGCCGATCAGTAGAGAACATCTCAGAGAGTTCCGCCTTTTTGGTCAGCCCCTGTGTACGCCAGGCTTTGATAACATCTTTTCGAATGCCCTCTTCAAAGTAGGGAACGCGGTCGGTCTTTTCGTACCGCATGGTTTTCAAAAAGCGTTCGCGACTCGTCATGTGCATAGTAATCTACAATGTATTTTAGGGTTTAGATTTCTCTATACAGTTAATCCTGTCCGGAATTGGTTTCAAAACCTTCAATCGGGTTTAAGGTCAAGGCGGACTGAGGCAGCCAACCGCAGGAATATATGGGATATTTCGAGGATTGGCCGTCTCAGTCCAACACAGAGATTGAGCCCGAGGGCAGGTTTCGAAACCAATTCTATACAGATATCAAGCTACGGACCATAGAAACAGCACCGGCGGCATCCGGGCTGTACCCATCGGCTCCGATTTCAGCGGCAAAAGATGAGGTCA
>JASFLX010000266.1:0-4370 GCA_050117895.1 Desulfobacterales bacterium
CATCGCACACCACCACGATTTCTATTGGGAGCGGACGAGATTTTTCGTCAACGCCGTGGGAGATTACCTTCGCATGGCATTTCCACCGAATCTGTCCAACATGGAACATGTGGTCATCAATTCCGCGGCCCAGGAAGAGCTTGCCCTGCGAACGGGAATTGCATCGATCATCATTCCCAATATCCTGGATTTCGACAACCCGCCCATCGTGGACAATGAACGAAGGTTAACCCTCCGGCAGGCCATCGGCCTTGACCCGGATGATATTATGATCCTTCAGCCCACCCGGATCGTCCAGCGCAAGGGAATCGAGCATGCCATTGGCCTGGTCAAAGATCTTCACGACTCGCGCTGCAAGCTGGTTATCTCACATGAAGCGGGTGACGAGGGGTTTGAATATGCCGATTGGCTAAAGGAGGAAGCCAGGGAGCATGGTGTTGATCTTCGTCTATTTAGTATTTTTATGCGGGACCCATGGACTGACAATGAAAAATTAAAATCAGAATATACGCTGCTTGATGTATACCCCTGCGCGGACTTCATTACTTATCCCAGTCTGTATGAAGGGTTTGGCAATGCCTTTCTGGAGGCTGTATATTTCAAAAAGCCGATGCTGATAAATCGGTATGCTATTTTTGTGCGTGACATCGAACCCAAAGGATTTGACCTGGTCGGCATGGATGGTTTTTTGACTAAAAGAACCGTCGAGAAAGTAAGAGAGATTCTGACTTCGAATCAGCGAAGGGATCAAATGGTCGACCACAACTACCAGGTAGCCCAACGATACTATTCGTATTCAGTACTTCGAAGATGGCTAAATACTTTGATGACCAATTTCTTTGGTATGTAAACGTAATTCTTCGCCCTGGCATTTGATCAGGCATCTTATCAGGAGGGAGTTTCGAATGCTTAAATTCACAAAAAAAATATCCCAAAAAGCCGGTAGTGCCCCGGGGACGCTGATTCACATCGGCGAGAGAAAAACCGATAAGCCCCGCATTACCATCCTGGATTACGATGATGTTCAACTGCACGAGAAGCAATTGGAACGCATTGAGGAGGCGTTTCCCTTCAAAGACTCACCGACAACCACATGGTTGAACATTGACGGTATCCACGACGTCGAGCTGATCGAGAAAATCGGCGCGAATTTTAACATTCATTCTTTGATTTTGGAAGATATCGTCAACACCGGCCAGCGACCCAAGACGGACGACTTTGAGACTTATAACTACTTTGTTCTCAAAATGCTTTACCTTGATGAACAGAACGATGAAGTCCGATCCGAACAAGTGAGTCTGGTGCTTGGAAACAATTTTTTGATTTCGTTTCAGGAAGCCGAAGGCGATGTTTTCACCCTTGTCAGAGACCGCATCAGAAAAGGTAAGCGGCGCATCCGTAAAAACGGCTGCGACTACCTGGCCTATGCCCTGATCGATGCCGTTATTGACCACTACTTTGTAATATTGGAATCTATCGGCGCAACCATAGAATCTCTGGAAGAAGAGCTGTTGGACGAACCTGCCCAGGTAACCATGCAAAGTATTCATGAACTGAAGCGCGAGCTTATTTACATGCGAAAGCAGGTGTGGCCGCTGCGAGAGATGATCAACACCGTAATTAGGGGCGAGCTTTCTTTGGTTCATGAACAGACTATCGTGTTCTTTAAAGATGTTTATGATCATACCATACAGATAGTGGACACGATTGAATCGTATCGAGATGTTCTTTCGGGAATGCTGGATCTTTATCTGTCCACCATCAGCAACCGGATGAACGAGGTCATGAAAGTTCTGACCATTATTGCCACCATTTTTATTCCCATTACCTTTGTGGCCGGCATTTACGGTATGAATTTTAAGTACATGCCGGAGCTGGAGTGGCAGTGGGGATATCTGGCTGTTTGGAGTATCATTGTCGGTATTGCGCTGCTTATGATCGTTTTTTTCAGGCGCAAAAAATGGCTCTAATCCGGTTCAAATATTTTTCCCGTTTTGTTTAGGATCAATTCGGATAAAATTAGATTGTTGTTGACTTTTAAAATAATATCTCAACAAATGATGGATTCGGGGCAATAGGATTATTTCATACACCAGAACTTATGAAAAGTTACTAGTGTCCATCCATAAACGGCATCTTTTGGCCCTTGGCGGTGTTCTCGCTCGTTTTCAATCCTCGAAATAGCGCACTATGCCAGTCGGAGATCCCGTGATGTTTTCGGAGAGGTTGAAAACTCGCTAGGGCCTTGCCGAAAACCAAAATC
This sequence comes from Desulfobacterales bacterium, assembly GCA_050117895.1. GTDB lineage: Bacteria > Desulfobacterota > Desulfobacteria > Desulfobacterales > UBA11574 > S5133MH16. The sequence continues at coordinate 2,264 of JASFLX010000266.1, forward strand.
TACAATTTCTGGATGGACACTACCTAATAAACAAATATTTTCTTCATCACAATTTCGGATAAAATGGAGAGTTGTGGCAATGGATCAGCGGCAAAGATTTAAATACAGAATTCTATGGGCGTTTCTTTTATTTTTCTTCTTGTTTGTCCAGGCCGTTTCGGCAGGAACGGAGGTGGACAAAGAGAAATTGGGAAAAGGCCCGGAGTACAACAGCACCGAGTTGTTGAGAACCATTAAAAACGCTGTTCTTGCAGAATCCACCAGCCTCGAGGAATTAAAAGATCGACTCGCTCGTCTGGACATCCTCCAGAAAGCCGTTTTTATAGAAATCAATGCCTACAACATCCAAAATTCGGCCCACAGCAATCTCCTCCTCCAGTCGGCAACGCCCGTCACTGAGCTGGATAGAGCTTTGGATGAGAACCGGCTGGCGCTGGATAGCATGGATAATAAACTCAAAGATTTCACTAAAAGACGGGACTATGCAAATGAACTCCGCCTGCAGACACAGGATCAGATCAATTTAACCACCAAACAAACGGCTGAAATTAAAAGCAGCGGTTGGTCCCCATCAGAAAAAGCGTCTATTTTGGAAGCTCTTCGCCAACTGAATCAAATTCTGTCCGAAAAATACATCGCACTTCAAAATCTGCATGATGGTTATGATCCTATTATTAAACAACTTGAGACGATCAGGATATCCGCATCTCAACTCAAAGGAAAATTAGAACAGCAGATAAAGACCCGTAAAGCTCGGGAATTGTTCAGCAGGAAGTACCTGCTGCTAAAAATCTTTAAGAAAGATGAAATTGCCAAAGAATTTTCCGTATTGGCGAGCAACCTTGTCAAACCTTTCAAAAAAGAATTTTGGCAGAGTGAAGTCCGGCGCATCCGAGGAACTGCCGCCATGTCCTTTGTGATCCTGACATTTTTAACAACGGTCGCTGCAGCGCTGGTCATCCGCCTTCGTCGGCACTGCTCCAACTACAAACAACGTCCCGTTGTTCCAACACACCGCTGGCGATTTCTTTGTGTCAGATTGATCCGACGCTCCCTTATTCTTCTTGGAATTGTTTTAGTTCTGTATAGCTATGACATTATTCAATCTTCTCACTATCGCTTGCCGTTTCACCAACCTGTATTTAATATTTTGCTGATCCTCTTGTTTTCCCGCTGGCTGATCGACTATTTAAAATTCCGGCAACATGACGAAAACCTGTTCGTTCCTCAAGAACTGGAGCCTAAATTTTATCGAATAACCATATGGTTACGTTATTTTGCCGTTGCTTACGTTGTCATCCATTGGGCCGTGGGCGAAGACAGTTTAATTCTTTTCTCGGGAAGGCTATTTATCGAAATTTATCTGACGGCCGGCTGCGTTACTTTCTGGCAAGCTTATCAAAATGCAAATCGGACGTTGGTTCAGGACCAGACAACTCCCAAGAAAATTTCTTACACTTCTCTGATGATGCTCAGCTATCTCATTACCTTGGGCGCATTGATCATAGAGCTTTACGGTTACCCAACCATGGCCCTTTACTGGCTGGTATCTTGGGCTAGAAGTTTGGCGGTCCTGCTCTGGGCGGTCATTCTTTTTAATATTATCATCGAGTGGCGCAGGGACTATCAGCCGCCAGAGGTCATCAGCGAAGCCGAGCCGCCGCCGCCCGCTTATCCGATCCAGCGTCTGTTCGTCTCTGTAGGCTGGTTATTGTGGTTTTGCGGTCTGATGGTGGCACTGATCCTGGCCTGGAGCACCAAGCAAAATGTTTTTGCCTTCATCTACGTAATACTTAGTAAATCTTTCTCCATCGGCAAAATCAGTTTGAGTCCATTGGGTCTGCTTTTTGCCGTTTTGATCCTTTTTTTGACCCTTATTTTAACGCGACTTGGAAAATACCTCATAGCGGAAAAAGTATTTGTTGAAAGTGATCTGGAAGCGGGTCTTCAGGATTCCGTTACAACAATATCCATCTACGTAATGTGGGGCCTGGGGCTGGTTATGGCGTTAGGTGTTTTGGGTGTCAGTACGACTTCCCTGGCAGTGGTGTTTGGTGCTATGAGTATCGGCATCGGATTCGGTCTTCAGGCCATCTTTAATAATTTC
>JASFLX010000267.1:0-4368 GCA_050117895.1 Desulfobacterales bacterium
TAATTAGTTTCCATCCAGAAATGGCCCTTTTCCGCAATCTCTGCGTCAATCTGCGGAATCACTTGTGCGGCGTACTACGTGTACGCCTCCGCGTAATTCCTTGATTTCCTTGACCTTGCGAAAAATTGCTCATTTCTGAATTGGAAACTTAATTTGTGCCCGATATAGATTTATGGATGGACACTAGTTAGTTTGGGCTAAGTATATTTTACCCTGAAATCGATGTATTTTTTTTTATAGGACGAACGGCCCAATAAATTTATTAAGAAAACTTCTTGATTGACACTAAATTTTCATTCAAATTTTATATTGACTAATAACAGATTTATTGTCATTTCAATACTATTTGATGACTATAGTCTAAACGCCATCTCAAAAATGCTGATTAAGTTTAAAGACAAGGCGCGGGCCGATGAAAAAGCGGGGCATATACTGAAGTATGTGAGCATTTTGAAGAGGCTCGCAACCGGATCGTGCAAAATTCAAGGTAATATGCCAAATCGGCAGAGCTGACATTGTCAAAAAAGAATTATGTCTTATAATATTGAAGATTCAAAAAAAAATTAAGTAATAATCATATCAGGAGAAAAAAATGGCCGAAACTGACAAGGATGACCTTATCAGCATCATTGAAGAAGATGATAAAAATGTAATCTTTCCCGACATACTCCCATTATTGTCAGTAAGGGATGTTGTGATTTTTAATGACATGCTCCTCCCACTTTTTGTTGGACGGAAAAAATCGGTTCGTGCTGTGGAAGAAGCTGTGGCAAAAGACGGGTTTTTGTTAATCGTAACTCAAAAAGACCCGGGAATAGAAAATCCCAAGCCGGATGAAATTTTTACCATCGGAACCGTGAGTCGGATCCTGCGAATCCTGAAGCTTCCTGACGGTAGCATTAAAGCTCTTGTTCAGGGTATCGCCAAGGCAAGGATTGTTAAATACGTTTTAAAAAAATCTTTATATCGGGTAAAAATTGAAACCATTGTTGAGCCCCCGATCAAGAAAATCAATCTGGAGATTGAGGCCCTAATGCGGAATATACGGGAGCATTCCGAAAAGATTTTGGCTTTGCGTGGTGAAATGACCAGTGATGTCAGTGCGGTTTTGGAAAGTATCGAAGATCCGGGAAAGCTTGCGGATCTTGTGGCGTCAAATCTTAGATTGAAAATTGATGAATCCCAGATTCTGCTTGAAATGATTGATCCGGTTAAACGTCTCAAGAAAGTAAACGATTTGCTTGCACGGGAAGTGGAGTTGTCATCTGTGCAAGCCAAAATCCAGTCTGATGTCAGAGATGAAATTTCAAAAAATCAGAGAGATTACTTTTTACGAGAGCAGGTTAGAGCGATTCACAAGGAACTGGGTGAGAGTGATGAAAAATTAGAGGAAATAAAGCATTACCAAAAAAAGATTAAAAGCGCCAGGATGTCCAAAGAAGCGAATAAAGAAGCCTTAAAGCAGTTAAAACGTCTGGAAAAAATGTACCCTGACTCCGCAGAAGCTTCGGTTGTGAGAACGTATCTGGACTGGATGGTCGATATGCCCTGGAGTAAAACGACCAAAGATGTGATCGATATCAAACAAGCCAAAAAGGTTCTGGACAAGGACCATTTTGCGCTGGACAAGGTAAAAGATCGTATATTGGAATATTTAAGCGTACGCAAGCTAAACCCCAAAATGAAAGGCCCGATTCTATGTTTTGTGGGGCCGCCGGGAGTAGGAAAGACTTCCTTGGGTCAAGCCATCGCACAGGCAATGAAACGTAAGTTTGTTCGTATTTCTTTGGGGGGCATCCGGGATGAAGCTGAAATCAGAGGCCACCGCCGGACGTATATCGGTGCGTTGCCCGGACGTATATTACAGGGTTTAAAACAGTGCGGCACAAACAATCCTGTTTTTATGATGGACGAAATTGACAAGCTCGGCTCTGATTTTCGCGGCGATCCTTCATCCGCTCTTTTAGAGGCCCTTGACCCTGAACAGAATCTGGCTTTTAGTGATCATTACCTTAATTTACCCTTTGACCTTTCCAAGGTTATGTTTATTCTTACGGCAAACTTGACCGACACGATTCCGTCAGCACTTCTCGATAGAATGGAGGTCATTACACTTCCCGGATACACGGAAGAAGAAAAAAAGACGATTGCTCAAAGGCACCTTATTCCGCGTCAGATAAAGGAAAATGGTTTAAAGGTTAGAAATATATCTATAAGTCCGGCGGCATTGTATCAGATCATAAAAGAATATACTTCCGAGGCCGGACTACGGAATCTTGAGCGTGAAATAGGGGCTCTTTTTCGTAAGGTGGCGCGTAAAATTGCCGAAGGAGATAAAGGTCGTTTCCATATTACAAAAAACAACTTACAGCAATACCTTGGCGTGGCTAAATATTATCCTGAAATGGATCAGGAGAGGAGTCAGGTCGGTTTATCCACAGGTCTGGCCTGGACCCAGGCCGGGGGTGATGTTCTGTATGTAGAAGCGTCTTTAATCGGTGGTAAGGGAGAGCTCATCATCACCGGTCAAATCGGAGATGTTATGCAAGAGTCCGCCCGAGCGGCCCTGAGTTATGCCCGGGCAAGCCTTTCTATGTTGGGCGTTAAAGAAAATGTTTTTAACAACAAGGACATTCATATCCATGTCCCGGCGGGTGCAATCCCCAAAGACGGGCCTTCCGCCGGTATTGCAATGGCCACAGCGCTTATTTCCGTTTTAGTGAACAAACCGGTCAATAAAGATATTGCCATGACCGGTGAAATCACTCTCAGAGGAAGGGTCCTTCCGATAGGGGGATTGAAGGAAAAAGCATTGGGCGCTATTAGAGGCGGGATCCGTACGATTATTATTCCCGAAAAAAACAAAAAAGAATTGGCCGAGATTCCGGCGCACATCAAACGCAAAATTAAGTTCATCCCGGCAAGAAACATGGATAAAGTTCTTTCCCTTGCCATTGAAGGAATTGTTATGGGGAATGGGTGATATGAAAATACTTGCCGTCGATACGGCGACAAGGAGCTGTAGCATTGCGGTGGTCGAAGAAAGGTCCTTGTTGGCGGAAATGACAACTGCCAGGAAGCAGACCCATTCCAAGCATTTAATGGAAATGATAAACAGAGTCATGGAGTTATCGGGTCTGACACTCTCTGAACTGGACGGTTTTGCCGTTACCCGTGGACCGGGAACTTTTACCGGCCTGCGTATTGGTATAAGTTCGGTCAAGGGTCTGGCAACGGCATCGGGAAAACCTGTTGTGGGGATTTCAAGCCTTGAATCGCTTGCCGCGCAGGCGTCTTTTTTCCCGTATCTTATTTGTCCACTCATAGATGCGCGTCGAGGGGAGGTTTACTTTTCGCGATACCGGTTTCAACACGGTCAGTTAAAAAATGAGGGCGATGAGCAAGTTTTTTCCCCTGAAAAAGCGGTTTTTGACCTTAATGAAGCATGCTTGTTTATTGGCGATGGTGCTTTACTTTATCAAACGATGATATTAAATAAAATGGGAAAATTCGCTTTTTTTGCATCTTCTTTTCAAAATATTATTCGGGCTTCAACGGTAGCATATCTTAGCATGAATAGATTTAAAAATGGCGATACGGATGATGTCGCGCAATTTGTGCCGCAATATATCCGAAGATCCGATGCAGAGCTAAATTTGACAAATCCGTAAAAACAGACATATCAAAAAATCTGGTGTATTGAATTCGGTTGGAAAGAGATACATGCCGTCGTGGAGCGTTCTCCATATATTAAGAATCAAAAGCGTTTGCCCTGAAATTGGTACGGTTATTATTGACAATTTTTATTTTTTATTGATATATAATAAAGTTTATGGCAACGCGCCTGCTATTACAAAGCACATGCGGGCAGGTTACGACTGAAATTTTGGTATACTGGAATGATGGAGTAATGGGTTTTGGGGAAGGTGGGTTATTGATAACATCCATCTTGACAGGTTAGTTAAAAATGAATAAATAACAAGATTCCTTTAGAAACCAACATCCCACTATTCCATTTTTTCATTATTTTTACCCCGTGAAACTTTTTTCTATTTTACTGGGGCCATATGTGAGGCAATTTGATGAGTGATTTTTCTTGGTCCGATCCGCCGAATCATACAGCCTTTCCCGTGGCGCGTGCAGGGCATCCTTTTATATTTGCCGCGGTATTTACCACTGCTGTCTTTGCCCTTTTGGAAATGAACGTTCCGGCGTTGATCGGTCTTGCCGTCACTTTTTCCATCTGTTTTTTTTTCAGGGATCCGGATCGTGTTGTACCCAATTATGACGGTGCGGTGGTATCACCGGCCGACGGCAAGGTTGTTTTCGCAGGTCCGGTGGATAACAGCCGTTTTGTTGAGGGGTCGT
>JASFLX010000268.1:0-4362 GCA_050117895.1 Desulfobacterales bacterium
TATATCTGAGCTTTCGGAATATTATTTAATTTTGTCGAGATTGGAAAAACGTGGTTTTCAGAATGATCTTATAGAATTACTTATTAAACAAGGGGTAGAAAACAAAGAGTTTCTACAAAACCAGGAAAAGATGTCGAAATTAAGGACGATGTTAATTGAAAAAAAATATGATGTTAGCGAGTTAAGCTGGAACGATGAACGAAATATTTATGAATTAACGGTTACGCCGCCCTTTAACGGAGACAAAAGACAATTTTTTACAGAATTGACCGGCAAAGACGCTGCACCCGTAAAGATAGGCCGGAGTCTTGTTTATTCAAATGACTTTCAAAAAAGCATAGTCCTTGGTAAAAATATATTCAAATATGATACACCGCCATTTCTTATTTTTGATAAAGACAAAAAAGCAGATTCGGTTTGCATACAGGACAAACAAAGCCTTCTAACTATTATGATAACAGAAGGAAAAAAGGGGATCGGTATTCAAAGATACAAAGGTTTGGGAGAAATGAATCCCGACCAGTTATGGGAAACCACGATGAATCCCGAAAAAAGAACCCTTTTACAGGTTAAAGTTGATGATATGGTTGAATCAGATGAAATTTTTACCATACTCATGGGCGAACAAGTGGAACCCCGAAGAGAATTTATAAACAATAACGCCCTTGAGGTCAGTGTGCTGGATATATAAGCGCGAAATGAAGCTGTCCGGAGAAAGCCGCCGGGTATTCCAACGAAGGTGAATAAAAAAATTCCGATAACCCATTTAATTGTTTAATATTTATTCTTCAACCTTCAATTCAAAAAATCTTCAAAAACAAATTGAAAATATGTATATCCATAAAATTCAAGCAAGAGATTTACCTGATCTTTGGTTTCAGGCCGTTCATGATATTCTCGATCACGGACGACGGTTTACAATAGACCGAGGCAGTTATGCCGGTCAGACACGGCTGGAATATGACTATTTTTTCGGTCATATCATTCATCCATCTTCAGAACCGCTTTTGCCGGACATTCCTCATGCCTGCGGGATTCCAAACCCTGTGGAATGGGAATACATCTATGGTGGCGACGGATATGAAAGATCGTACATTGAATATTTAATGACCGGGGAAAAAGAACCCGGAGAATCGTACACATACGGTGAGCGTCTGACAAGAACATTGCTTGCGGGGGATAAACTTGCGTGGTGGGAGCAGGGCAATACTGAAATAATAGATAAAAGAGACATTGACGGGCAAGCCGTTTTTGAAGAAAACGGAAGACTCTATCTTAATCAGATCGAGTGGGTTATTCAGACATATAAAGCATACGGGAGCAGGAATAATCAAATGGTATTACAGGTTGCGCACCCGTCAGACCTCACGCTGTTAGACCCGCCTTGCCTGCGATCCATTGATACGCGAATACAGGATGAATCGCTTCATTTTATTATATATTTTCGATCCTGGGATCTATGGGGAGGACTTCCGGCAAATCTGGCCGGAATTCAGAATCTAAAAAATTATATGGCCGGGGAGATCGGTGTGAAAGATGGTGAAATGATCGTTGAAAGCAAAGGTTTGCATCTATACGGTTATGCCGAAGATCTTGCAAAATTGCGGTGCATGAAAACCTGAAAACCCTGAGACCTTTGAAAAACGTCCTCTTTTGCCCAATCCCGGCGTCAGACTCAAATTTCAATTCTCGAAATACTCAATGTATGTCTGTGGTTAAAATTTTCCCCTTCCTTGGTCTTGAACAAAATTGAACGTTTTTCAAAGGTCTCCCCTTTAACCGAACAATCAGAATTCTATACTGTTCGGTGTTCTTGGAAAAGGGATCACATCCCTGATATTGGATATTCCGGTCATAAGCATAAGAAATCGTTCAAATCCCAGACCAAAACCACTATGCTCTACGCTTCCAAAACGGCGGGAGTCCAGGTACCACCAGTAAGCGTCTTTTGGCATTCCTATCTCGTCCATTCTTTTTTCAAGTATATCTAATCGTTCTTCGCGCTGGCTTCCGCCGATAATTTCTCCGATTTTCGGTACCAGAACATCCATGGCCGCAACAGTCTTGTTGTCGTTATTTATGCGCATATAAAAAGGTTTTATGGTTTTGGGATAATCAAACACGATCAGAGGCTTTTTAAAGTGATGTTCCGTAAGGTAACGTTCGTGTTCGGTCTGTAGGTCTTTTCCAAAATCGATAGGATATTCAAATTTTTGCCCGGATTTTTTTAATATTTCCACAGCGGTTTGATAGGGAAGCCGCTCAAAATCTGAAGAAGAAACGGTTTCCAGAGTGGACAAAAGGCTTTTGTCCACAAATTTCGCAAACAGTTCAATATCATCCATACATTCATCGAGGATATAAGTGGTGAGATATTTAATCATCTCTTCGGCTAAATTCATGTTTTCTTCCAGGTTGCAGAACGCCATTTCCGGTTCCACCATCCAGAATTCGGCAACATGTCGGCTGGTGTGAGAATTTTCGGCCCTGAACGTAGGGCCGAAGGTGTAAACATCACCCAATGCCAGGGCAAACATCTCGGCGGACAACTGCCCGGAGACCGTTAAATTTGCCTCGGTACCAAAAAAATCCTGCGTATCGTCGGCCGTTCCGTTTTGTTTTGCCAAATTTTCAAGAGCCAGAGTGGTTACCCGAAATAATTCACCGGCGCCTTCACAATCGGAACCGGTTATGATCGGAGAATGAATATATTTAAACCCCCTGTCTCTGAAGAATTTATGGATGGCGTATGAAAGTTCGGATCTTATCCTAAATATGGCGCCATATTTATTGGTTCTGGGTCTCAAATGGGCAATAGTTCTTAAAAACTCGTCGGTATGGCGCTTTTTTTGCAGAGGATATGAATCCGGTGCGAGACTGACAATCTCAACGCGATTCGCTTGAATCTCCCATTTTTGTCCGGCACCCTTGGATTCCACCAGGTCACCGGTGATAATTACTGCTGATCCGGTTGAAAGCCTGGCGATTTCCGGGTAATTGGGTAAAGAGCTGTCGGCAATGATCTGGACGTTTTTAAGACAGGATCCATCATTAACTTCAATAAAAGAAAAATCTTTTGAATCACGACGGGTTCGAACCCACCCCTTTATTAGAACGTTATTAACGGGGATCTCTGACGTTAATAGGTGCACTATTTTGATGCGTTTCATAGAGAATATCCTTTTCAGACGTCGCCCGAAAATTTTCAAGACATATTCGGGTTTGGGGTTAATCACTGAAAAATAACAACAAAATGTTTTATACAAAATATCTTTGAACAAAAAGAAGGCTCTTTTTTGATATTTGATAATGAGTTCTGAACTTATAATTTTACAGGAATATTATAGAGTTGATTTCCTCGCTGTAAAACGATTACAAGGGATTTTTTTTGCCGGTTTTTAATAATAGCCTCCTCAAAGTCTTTAATGTTTTTAATGGTCATATCGTCTATTTGTCGTATAACGTCTCCGGGTCTTGCCCCGATATTAGCAAGGTAAGATTGGCGATTCAGATTTGAAATCAGTACGCCTTGTTTTGCCATGGCTTTGTATTTGTAACGGTTTTTCGTCGAAAGATTTTCAACGGAAATACCCAGAAGGTCATAAGCGAGACCCAAGGCCAGTTCTTTCGGGAATATCGATGTCTTAACCGAAACCGTTTTGATTTTACCGTTTCGCCAGATCGTTATATCGATTTTTTCTCCGGCAGAATGAGCAATCATCGCCCTATGGAAATCTTTTTCAGAAGTGATATCTCGGTTTTTAATCGACAGAATGATGTCGCCGTCACGGATACCGGCTTTGCTGGCAGGGCCGGACTTTTCAGCTTTTTTGACCAAAACGCCCCGGACAGACGATGCTTTTAGATAGCGTGCAAGGTCTGTATCAATATCCTGTACGGTGATACCGATCCATGCCGGTATGACCTCTCCGTACCTTATTAGGTCGGAGACAATTCGCTTGGCGGTATTTATGGGTATGGCAAAGCCTATGCCCTGAGCCTTGGCATATATGGCGGTATTTATACCGATAAGTTCTCCGTTTATATTCAACAACGGTCCACCGCTATTACCCGGATTGATTGAGGCATCGGTCTGTATAAAATCATGGTAGACCATGTCATCCGTTCTTACACTCCTGTTTGTAGCGCTGATAACACCGGTGGTTACGGTATTCGAAAAACCGAAAGGGTTGCCGATGGCGATTACCGTTTCACCGATCATCAGATTGCTGGAATCGCCCATGGTAATGTCGGGCAGGGCTTTTGGGGAAGAAATACGCAGTACCGCCAGATCTGAGTCGGGATCCGCCCCCACAATCTGTGCTTTGAATTCTCGTCCGTCTTTAAGGCCGACCGTAATGG
>JASFLX010000269.1:0-4358 GCA_050117895.1 Desulfobacterales bacterium
GGCCTGGAGCAAACCAAAAACCCAGAGACTTCGGTTGATTTCGAGTCGGAGCATGATTACCCCGCCGATCAAAGTTCCGGAAACGGTCGCCCAGAAGCCGAACAGTTTAACCACCGCACCGATCTGGGTTTTTGAAAACCCGATATCCAGATAAAATGGTATGGTCATGGCGCTGGCCATTGTGTCCCCGATTTTGTAAAAAAGAATAAAGGCCAGTATCCATAACGCACCCCGTCGGCTGAAATATTCTGTCAGCGGATCAAAAACAGCTTCCCTCATGGTCTCCGGAGTTCCCACATTGATCTTGGGTTCCGGTGCCAGAAGCGTGGTGACAACACCGGGCAGCAAACAGGCCGCCATTATCTGATAGACCATGAAAAACGGCATGTAATCTGCCATAATCAGACCACCGCCGGAAGCAAGCAACATCCCTACCCGGTATCCGTTGACGTACAGAGAAGATCCCAGGCCCAGCTCTTTATCCGGGAGATCTTCCCTTCGATAGGCATCAACGACAATATCCTGTGAGGCACTGAAAAAGGTTACCAGAAATGCTGCAAATGCCACCACCCATGGATTCTTCCCGGGATCAGTGACGCCCAGACCGGATATTGAAAACATCAAGGCTATCTGAGCCACCAGAAGCCAGCCTCTTCTGCGGCCCAGAAAAGGGAGGGTAAAACGGTCCAGAACCGGTGCCCAAAAGAACTTCAACGTATACGGAAGACCCACCAGGGACATCATCCCGATCACGGTCAGATCCACCCCTTGGTCTTTCATCCATGCCTGCAATACCGTTCCGGTCAGAAGAAGCGGCAAACCGCAGGCAAAACCCATCAAAAGAGCGACCAGCATGCGGCCGCTGCAGATTACCTTGAGAAGGGGGTTAATATTATGATTCCTCAAGCTGAGACGGTGTCACAATCGGCCCATGGTTTTCTCTTAACGCCATGAGACCTATCTTCTGTTTTTTGAGAACTTCAAATAGCCTGTCGGGGATATCAGGTTCTTTTCCATATGCCTCTGTCTGCATGTCTATTCGGGCAATAATATTGTCAATATACAAAGAAAACTGCTTGATATAGAGGTCTTCCGTATATTCTTTGTTGATTATGGATTGAAAAAGATTTTTAAGGTCGTTAAACTTCGGAAGAAAGCCGATAGGGGTTTCAATGACTTCTACCTCATTGTGCGCATGTCTTTCCAACCAGGCCAACCAGACTTTTACGTCTTTTTTTTCTCCGATCAGTTTTTTGGAATTGCCGCCTCTGGATTCATGGGTCAGGAAATAATTCAATCCCGCCATGACGACTTTTTTATCTTTTGCAATTTTTTCATTACCAAAAAACTTAAATTGAGCATCCATATAATCGGCCAATGCGCCCGGGATGAAGGGGGCATTGGCCCAAGGCGCCCGTTTAACGCCGGTTGCCCCCACTTCAGTGGCAGTGGCGGCAGACACAATACAAGCACCGATCACCACGCCATGATCCGAATTTTTAGCTGCCCAAACCGGCGGCATGGTATCACTGTCTCTACCGCTGTAAGTAATGACTCTTGTTTCCACACCCTTTGGATCTTCCGCCCTTTCCGAATAATTTGCCAGGTCTGATGAGGTCAAGGTGCATCTTGCATTGGGATGGGATATGGGGATCTCTTTTCCATTTTCATCGGTCATCCCCGGTTCCCATGGGCCTTGAAAATTTATTCCTTTAAGAGGGGGATCTTCACCATCCCCTGTCCAGCGGGGAATACCGTTGTCATCAATCAGAACATTAGACCAGATCACCTCTGTTCCGGGCTTTCGAAGAAGATCCATGAGATGGGGATCACCTTCCCAGTTTACATCTTCGACAATGCCGAAAATGCCGCATTCCGGGTTTATGGAACAGATGGCACCGTTTTCATCAATCCACATCTGCGCCAAATCGTCGCCGATAAAATGGTTGCCTGCCATGGCTGTGGTTGTTTTTCCGCATCCGCTGGGAGCGGCGCCGGCACACCACGTGATGCGGTCGCCGGGTCCATCTATACCGGTAATAAACATATGTTCCGACAGTTCATTTCCCCTGTTTTCATACACGGCCTTGTCCACGGAAAACCGGTGATTTCCTTTTTTCAGCAGCAACGTGTTGCCGGCATACGTGCAGTTAAAACTGTATGTGGTTTGATAACTTCGATCCATAAATACATGTGCGCTGGGAAGATCTTCGAGCCTGTTTAGACCTTCACTGTGGATGTTGGTGTAGAAATGTCCCAGACGGTCAACCTCGTTGTCAAAATCGGAAAAACTATTTCTGTAAAGGATTTCCGCGCTGTGTGACACATATACCGAACTGGTGATCTCCAGAGCCGGGTTGGATGCAGGCGCCCCCACGGGACCGCGCATATAAAACCCCACGATCATGGTTTTCCCATGCATAATACCGGTCATTTTATCCCGGATGTCAATCAGCGCTTTTGCCCTGTCCATTTTATTGGCCAGCGAACTGACCTCTTCTCCGGGATTGGTGATATAAAATGTGCGATCTATTATGCGGCCCTGTTCATCTTTAAGATCATAATGGATGGTATGTTTATCCATGGGGAGTTCGGCTTCCTCTCCTTTGGTTATGGCCATTTCCCTGATATGCTGTTTATCTTCTTCGGATCCGGTATTGATAAAAACCGCATCCGGCTCACACATGGCGATTGCATTGGCGATTTTAATAACAACTTCCGAATGTGTTATTTTTTGTATCCGAGATTGATTGGTGGGGTCTAATTTATTTTCAAAAAGCTTGTTTGCCGCTTCAAAAGTTGTGATGCCTCCTATTTCGGTAACAATGTCGATGCCTTTCTTTTTTTCTAACATTCGGTTTCTCCTTTTTTAAATTGAATCGACAATAATATCATTCAGATTTCTTTTGGGCACATGGTGGACGCCCTGATTATCCCGCCAGTACCGGATATTATTATCAGGGCCAACGGTTTCTATCACAATTTTTTCTTTGGGTTTCCCAATGGCAATTACAAGCAATATTTTTAACTTTTTGTTTATATTCAGCATATCCCCGAGCTTTTGACGGTTTATCGATCCGAACATGCATCCGGCAAGCCCCTTTTCTCTGGCGCCCAATAGAATACTCTGGGCGGCAATACCGCAATCGTATCCAATATACGGGTTGGCTTTTTCGGTATCACCGAGGATAATAATATATCCCGAGGGCCGCTCCCCTTGTTCGGGTCCGGGCCAGTCCTTTAGATATGCCGCCCATCCCAGGCATGAAAATATTAGGGCGTTTTTATCAGGGGAAGAGCAAAGAATGTATTTTAATGCCTGTAAATTTGCCGCTGATGCCGAAAGCCTTGCCAGATCGACCAGCTCTTTCAATGTCTCGGGAGTTACGGCATGGTCCTGGTAAAATCTGCGACAACTTCTGTTTTTTCTTATTAGATCTGCAATCATGGAGACGTATACTTACCCGTGTACAATTTCTTGAACCGGCATGTTTTGATCAATCCAGATCAAGACTTTGTCAAATTCATCTTTGAGTTCGGCAAACGCTTTTCCCCTATGGCTTACACGGCTCTTTTCTTCTCTGGTTAATTGAGCAAAGGTTTTATTTAACGGCGGATAAAAGAAGATCGGATCGTATCCGAATCCATTTGATCCGGCAGGGCTTTCCGTGATCAGGCCCTGGCAGCGAGCTTCATATGTCAGGGCGGGACCTGTGGGGACCGCGATGGAGATAACGCATTCAAAGGCGGCCTTGCGGTTGGATTTTCCCTGCATTTCTTCAAGAAGTTTCAAATACCTCTGTTCATCGGTTGCATTTTCGCCGGCATAGCGTGCCGAGTGAATACCCGGAGCGCCCCCCAGGACATCGACCAAAAGTCCCGAATCATCGGCCAGCGCAGGCAACCCGAGGATTTTTGCTGCGAAACTCGCTTTTTTGTATGCATTTTCATCAAAAGTTTCTCCATCCTCTTCCAGGTGGGGGATGGGTCCGAAATCGTCCAAATTTTTGATGTCCACCGGAAAATCTTTTAAAAGATCCCTGATTTCTGCTGTCTTGCCTTTGTTGCGGGTGGCAATAACCAGAGTTGTCGATTTTTTCATTCAAACCTCATATCATTGCAAAAATGATTTAAAGACCGAAAAATTTGATTTTATCATTGATAATATAATTGTTAAAGAAACATTGCATTATAAATCATGGTTATCTCTTTGTAAAGTTTTTTCAATTGCTTGTTCAGCGGTTGTAAATTAAGATTGTTGTTTGCTAAGATTGCCATGGCTATTTGGTGTCAGGTGTCAGGGTTTACGAATGTATTCTTTATAACGACCCCGAATTTCTAGATACACCTTTTTCCAT
>JASFLX010000270.1:0-4345 GCA_050117895.1 Desulfobacterales bacterium
AGCGCCCATGACGCCGGCGATCGCCCCGCTGGCTCCTATGGTAGGAATATTGGAATGAAGATTTATGATAAGATGGGAAAGACCGGATGTAATTCCGCAAAGCAGGTAAAAAACACAATAACGAAAAGGCCCGAGGCGGTCTTCGATGTTGTCGCCAAAGATATACAGCGACCACATATTACCCAAAAGATGCCAGAATCCGCCGTGGAGAAACATGAAAGAGATCAACGAGAAAATCTGCTGGCTCGTCGTAAAATAAGATGAAATTTGGGGGATTGAGTACCGGGCGGGAACCAGACCGAAAATATAGACAAAACGATTTAAATCCGGAATCAACGATATTTGTACCAGAAAGACAACCACGTTAATACCAATGATCGTGTTATTGACAACCGGATAATTTTTAGAAGGTATTGTATCACGTATGGGTATCATATGACCAAGTTAGTTCGCTTCGCTCACATTTGGAATAATGGAATGATGGAGTAATGGAATAATGGTTCTGAAGGAATTTTTTACAATTAAAATGGGTTATCTCTGCTCTTACTCCCAATATTCCATTATGATGGTATAAATAGGTTACCATTAATAAACATGTATTTTTAAGAAGTTGTAAAATATTCGATACGCTTAATTCGCTGTCTGAATTCGCATACTCATATCCACGCATCTTGCAGAATGGGTCAGGGCGCCTACGGATATGATATCGATTCCGGTATCTGCCAGGGATTTAAGAAGGTTTTTTGTTACATTCCCCGACACTTCAACGATTGCCCTTCCACCAATAAAGGCCGCGGCCTCTTTTATCTGTTTTTTGCTCATATTGTCGAGCATGATAACATCTGCACCGGCGTTCAAAGCGTCCTTGACCTGCTCCGGAGTGGATACCTCCACCTCTATTTTGACAAGATGGTGTGCCTGGGTCCGGATACGGTCAACAGCCTTTTGTATACCTCCACAGACAGCATGGTGATTGTCCTTGATCAAAATACCGTCATATAACCCCATCCTGTGGTTATCGGCTCCGCCCACTCTAACGGCATATTTTTCCAATACACGCCAGCCAGGCGTGGTTTTGCGGGTATCCACAAGACGCACCCGTTTATTTTTTAGTTCATCCACATAGGAACGCACACAGGTCGCGATGCCCGAAAGTCGCTGAAGAAAATTCAGGGCGGTTCTTTCACCCGAGAGCAGCGCGCGAAGTTTACCCTCGACGGTTGCAATGATTTCACCTTCTTTTACAAGGTTGCCATCAATATGCACGGGAACGACGACAACTTTGGCGTCAAGGTGCTTAAAAACCTGACCTGCCACATCAAGACCTGCAAGGACAAAAGGTTCTTTGGCAATGATTACCCCTTTGCCTTCAAGATCGGGATCCACGAGATGATCCGTTGTAATATCTCCGGAACCGATGTCTTCTTTGAGTGCTATTTCAATGAGATGTTGTATGGAATGCATGATAAATTCGGGTTAGTCCTCAAGCTTTTTTATTTTATCCAGATTCGCCAGCAGTTTTTCCTGTTTTTCAACAAGTAGGGCGTTCTTTAGTTTTACTTTTTCCACCACCGGAGCGGGAGCCTTACTGAGAAAATCTCCATTGTTCAGTTTCTTTGAAATCATGGTCAGTTCAATTGTCAGTTTATTGATTTCCTTTTCAAGACGTTGGATCTCTTTTGTAATATCGACAATTCCTTCTAATGAAACAAAAATCGTAGCATCATTTACAACCGCCGTTGCCGAAGATTTTGGCCTTTCAACCGCATTTCCCACAGACAAAGATTTTAGTCTGGCCAGGTTAATGATCATGTTCCGGTACTGTTGTATGGTTTTGTTTGTTGATTCGTTTTGGGATTGGGCCGAAACAGCCAGGGATAATGACGGTGAAATGTTCATCTCGCCCCTTATATTTCTGATGCCTGTTATGATCCCTGAGATCAGGCCCATATGTGATTCAGCTTTCTCATCCCGTTGTATGACAACATCATTTTCGGAATATAAAGGAAATGCTGAATTCATGATGGAGCCTTGCGTGCCCGGAAGTTTATGCCAGATTTCCTCTGTAATAAACGGTACAAAAGGATGAAGCAGAACAAGTGTATCATGCAGAACACGCCACAGCACGCTCAGGGTTACTTGTTGGCGGCTCTGTCCCTCTTTTCCGTACAATGTCGGTTTAATCGCTTCAAGATACCAGTCACAGAACTCATGCCACACAAATTTGTAAAGCGCTCCGGCCGCATCATTAAACCGGTAACTATCAAGCCCTTGGGAAACTTTGTCTCTCACACGATAGAGTCTGGACAGAATCCACCTGTCCACTAAGGAAAGCGGTTCGGTGGCTATGTTGTTATACGATTGGGTTATGTATGTCAGGGAAAAACGGGCGGCATTCCAGATTTTGTTGATAAAATTTCGATAGCCTTCAACACGCTTTTCGGACATTTTCACGTCTCTGCCCTGGGCTGCAAAAGCAGCCAGGGTAAATCGGAATGCATCGGTTCCATAGCGGTCAATAACGCTCAAGGGATCGATGACATTTCCGGTGGACTTACTCATTTTTTTGCCTTCCTCATCTCTCACCAGGGCATGAACATAAACATCTTTAAAGGGTACATCCTTCATGAAATGGATACCCATCATCATCATCCTAGCGACCCAGAAAAAGAGAATATCAAAACCGGTAACAAGAACAGATGTGGGATAAAACAATTTTAAAAGCGGTGTCTGGTCCGGCCATCCCATGGTTGAAAAAGGCCACAGTGCGGAACTGAACCAGGTATCAAGAACATCTGTATCCTGTAAAAGATCTTTTCCTCCGCACGCCGGACACGTTGCCGGCGTATCCATGGAAACAATGATTTCTTTACAGTTTTTGCAAGTCCATGCCGGGATCTGGTGTCCCCACCATATCTGCCGAGAAATACACCAGTCCTTAATGTTGTTCATCCATTCAAAGTATGTCTTGGTCCATATTTCAGGAATGATCTTTGTATCACCGTTCTGAACGGCGTCTATCGCTTTTTTTGCAAGGGGCTTTGTTTTGATAAACCACTGTTTTGACAAATTAGGTTCAATGATAGTCTTACACCGGTAACAGTGACCGATGCTGTGCTGATACGGCTCGATCTTTTCAAGAAGCCCTTCTTCTTTAAGTGCGTTAATCACGGCTTCCCTGCATTCGAATCGGTCAAGCCCTTGGAACCGGCCCGCTTCTGGTGTCATGAGGCCGTCATCACCGATTACTTTTATACGTTCCAGGTTGTGATGGTTTCCGATTTCAAAGTCGTTGGGGTCATGGGCGGGGGTAATCTTTAATGCCCCGGTTCCAAAGGACATGTCCACATATGTGTCTTTAATGATTGGAATGGTTCTGTTCATAAGGGGAAGAATCACCTGAAGGGACTCCAAATTCTGGTAGCGCTCGTCGTTTGGATTTACTGCTACGGCAGTATCTCCTAACATGGTTTCGGGCCGGGTCGTTGCAACAACCACACCTCCTTTCCCATCCGTAAAAGGATACCGTACATGATACAAATGACCATCATGCGCTTCATGTTCGACCTCAAGATCGGCAAGCGCCGTATGGCAGCGGTGGCACCAGTTAATAATGTAATTGCCCCGGTAAATGAGGCCTTCCCGGTACAGGTTTACAAAAACCTTGCGAACGGCTCTTGAAAGCCCCTCATCCATGGTAAAACGTTCACGCTCCCAGTCACATGAAGCGCCAAGGCGTTTGAGTTGATTGATGATGGCGCTGCCATATTCACTGCGCCATTGCCAAACCGCCTCTATGAACTTTTTCCTGCCGACCTGATGGCGATCCATACCCTCGTCGGCGAGTTTTTTTTCCACAACATTCTGTGTGGCAATTCCCGCATGATCGGTACCGGGCATCCACAGCACATTATCGCCGCACAATCTCCGGTATCGACAGAGAATATCCTGCAATGTATTATTCAACGCATGACCCATGTGAAGAACGCCGGTGACATTGGGCGGAGGTATTACAATGGAATAGCATTTTTGATCGTTTTTTGCCTCGTCTGCCGCAAATAGCGATTCTTTTTCCCAGTAATCGTACCAACGTTTTTCCACGTCATGGGGATCATAACCTTTGTTAAGAAGATTGGAACTCATATCACATTACTCCATTATTCAATCCGGGGCGAAGTCCCTAAGTGAATAGCTTTGCAAAACGCCCCTTCCGGATACAGGTAAAAAATTGAAAAGGGGATTATTGAATAATCCCCGATTGCGTTACCATTCGATTGATTTGCTGGGATCGGATTAAACCGTCAACATGCAATTATAGTGAAAAGAAACGATTATTTTTTATTTC
>JASFLX010000271.1:0-4327 GCA_050117895.1 Desulfobacterales bacterium
TTTGACATCATAACTATTATCCTCGGGCAAAAGACTTAATGCAGCCTCGACCAGGCATTCGGTCTCGGGTCGCGGGATCAAGACATCTTTTGTGATAGCGAAATCCATGGACCAAAATTCCTTGACTCCTAAAATATATGCAACCGGTTCCCGTTCAATCCTCCGCTTTATTAAAACTTTAAATTTCGAAAGCTCATTTAAGCTCAGCGGCTGATCGTATCGTAAGTACAGATCTATTCTTTTTAATTTTAAGACATGAGCGAGAAGTATTTCGGCTGTAGATCTTGGGCTGTCTATATCGTGGGATTTAAAATAAGAAGTGGTCCATTTGAGAAGTTTTATTATGGTCCATTCAGGATCCCTGGACTTCGGCTGATTCTGCATTCTGTAATGCCTGGGTCTGATAATAAGTTGCAAGCTTTTCGATGAGTTCGTCTAATTCCCCCTGCATAATGTTTTCGAGCTTGTAAAGGGTAAGTCCGATCCGGTGGTCGGTCACTCTTCCCTGGGGAAAGTTATACGTCCTGATTCTTCCGCTTCTGTCTCCGTTTCCTATCTGGCTTTTCCGCTCTTTGGATCTTTTTTCATCCTGTTCCCTGATCATACGATCGAGAATACGGGCACGAAGTACTTTCAAGCCCTTGTTTTTATTTTTCAACTGAGATTTTTCATCCTGGCAGGTGACCACCATTCCGGTCGGGAGATGGGTAAGACGTACCGCTGAATCGGTTGTATTGACACTTTGACCTCCCGGACCGGTTGATCGGAACACATCGACTTTAATCTCAGTTGGATCGATATGAAGTTCAACTTCCTCGGCTTCCGGCAAAACCGCAACAGTGACTGCAGAGGTATGTATCCGCCCCTGAGTCTCGGTTTCCGGAACCCGTTGGACACGATGTATGCCGCTTTCATATTTAAAACGGCTGTATGCCCCCTTGCCGTGGATCATGGCGATGATTTCTTTTAAACCGCCAACACCGGTAGGATGATGGGTCATGACTTCGACTTTCCAATTTTTATTTTCCGTGTACCGGGTGTACATTCTGAAAAGATCACTTGCAAACAGCCCGGCCTCTTCTCCGCCGGTTCCCGCCCTTATCTCCACAATAACATTTTTATCATCATTGGGATCTTTGGGCAAAAGGAGATTTTTAAGATCGTTTTCGAGGTTTTCTTTGCGAAGTTTTAGGACTCCGACTTCATCCCGGGCCATCTCTTTAATATCCGGGTCCTTGTCCTTTAAAAGCTCCATGCTGTCATTGAGCTCTTCCATGGTCCGTTTATACTTTCTAAAAACCGTTACAATTTTGCTTAGATCGGCATGTTCCCGGCTATATTTCTGGTACGCATCCCGATCTTGCACAATTCCGGGATCGCTCAAAAGCTTTTCGACTTCTAAAAATCGATTTTCAACACCTGACAATCTATCAAACATGGGTCTTATTCGGATCTCTCCATAAAAAAAAAGGCCCATCACCTTTTGCATATGTTAATGCGTGCTAAACCGTATCGGTGAATGGGCTGTTTATTGGTTCTGAAATTTTTCATATTTCTTGCGGAAACGCTCGATTCGTCCGGCAGTGTCCACAAGTTTCTGTTTACCTGTAAAAAAAGGATGGCATTTTGAGCAGATTTCAACACGGATATCCGATTTTGTCGAACCCACCTGCAATTCATTGCCGCATGCGCATCTTATGGTTGTTTGTTGATACTCCGGATGAATTTCCTTTTTCATGTATTTCTAACCTCCTGCTTTTCTTTTACGCATTCATTGAATTCAGAAAATCTTGATTATTCTTTGTTCCATTCATTTTATCGAGCAAAAATTCCAAACTGTCAACCGGATTTAAGGAAGACAGCAGTTTTCTTAAAATCCAGACACGCGTCAGGGTTTCCTGATCCAGAAGAAGCTCTTCCTTGCGAGTGCCCGATTTCTTGATATCAATGGCAGGGAATACCCGCTTATCGGCCAGCCTTCGATCCAGCTGAATTTCCATATTGCCGGTGCCCTTGAACTCTTCAAAAATTACTTCATCCATACGGCTTCCCGTATCAACCAGGGCGGTTGCGATAATGGTGAGACTTCCTCCCTCTTCAATGTTTCTGGCGGCTCCGAAAAAACGTTTTGGGCGTTGAAGTGCATTTGAATCAACGCCTCCGGAAAGTATCTTTCCGCTGGGCGGGATGACGGAATTATATGCCCGTGCCAGCCGGGTGATACTGTCCAGAAGGATAACCACATCTTTTTTATGTTCCACCAGGCGCTTGGACTTCTCAATAACCATTTCAGCGACCTGAACATGCCGTTCTGCAGGTTCGTCAAAGGTGGAACTGATGACCTCCCCGTCCACGGATCGCTCCATGTCCGTAACCTCTTCGGGCCGCTCGTCAATAAGAAGCACAAACAGAACAATATCTTTATGATTTTTACTGATACTGTTGGCAATGGACTGCAACAGCATTGTTTTGCCGGACCTGGGGGGCGAGACGATCAACCCTCTTTGGCCAAAACCCGTGGGAGTCAAAAGGTCCATTATTCTCATGGAATAATTATCAGAATCGCATTCAAGCAGTATCTTACTGTCAGGATATAGCGGCGTGAGATTGTCAAAAAGAATTTTTTCCCTGGAAACCTCCGGATCTTCATAGTTCACCGCCTCGACCTTTAACAGGGCGAAATACCGTTCCGTCTCCTTGGGCTGACGAATCTGCCCGGACACCGTATCCCCGGTTCTTAAATTGAATCGGCGTATCTGCGAGGGTGACACATAAATATCATCCGGTCCCGGCAGGTAATTGTAATTCGGTGCCCGCAAAAATCCGAATCCGTCCGGCAGTATTTCGAGCGTGCCTTCCCCGAATATCAAACCGGTCTTTTCAATTTCTGCTTGTAACAGGGCAAAAATAAGATCCTGTTTTCTCATTCCGGCCGCCCCGTCAATTTTGAAATCTTTGGCCAAAAGAGCCAACTCGCTAATTTTCTTTTCTTTGAGTTGAACAATGTTCATAATATGGGAATTCCTTTTTGAGAGCGGCCTGGCCGCATTTTATAAGCTCTTGAAATAATTTTATAAATTATCAACCGGATCCATATTGGCTTTTATGGAAGAAAATGTATTCAGTGAATTAATATTGAAAGATTAGACATTCTTTCCAAATGGCGGGATCCAAACAGGAGTGTTCTTATTCATCAATTTCCGACACTTTAAACCATGATCTCCTAACTGTCAAGGACTTTTGGTCCTTTTTGCGTTATTTTTAAAAATTTTTGATATAACCGATCAACGGATTTTATGAGTTGCTCCTTTGAACCGTCATTGGGTAATACGAATCCTGCACGTTCGATCTTTTCTTGATCCGGCATCTGAACATTTAAAAGTTCTTCAGCCTGATCACGGGAGACGTTATCGCGCTTCATCAGGCGTTTAACCCGCAATTTACGGTCAGCACTGACCACGACAACCAGATCGAATTGCTCTTCCATGCCGAGTTCAAAAAGAAGGGGAACTTCTACCGCCACCACACGATCCCCGTGCTGTTTCGCGTCAGACATTTTTTGCTGCATGAGCTTGGATATCTCCGGATGTATGAATCGCTCCATAGTAAGGCGGGCAGTAGGGTTATTTACAATAATACGTCGCAGCATTTGGCGATTCAGTGTGCCGTCGCTTAGCACGACACTTGCACCAAAATGCTTGAGGATTTTTTCATGAGCCGTCGAGCCCGGAGCCACAGCTTCCCTTGCCAGTGTATCGGCACTTATGATTTTTATACCCAACTCTTTCAGTCGGTTACAAACCAAGCTCTTGCCGGATCCGGCTCCGCCGGTAACCGCAACTTTAAAGACTTTTTTTATCGTTTCGACCATATCGTATCCGGATAGACACAACCTGAAAACAGTGATATAAGTAAGAGTTAGAATACTTATAAAAAGAGGTAACGTCAAGAAAAGTAAAACCTGAATCTTGCATGAAAATTAATGAGAGTTTTTAAACGACTTAGTTGAAGCGGGTTTAAACAAAATCATAGAATCATACTATTTACCCAGATGATAAATCGGATGATGATCTTTTTTGCTCATTAATTTTCACCCAAAGGGCGAGCCGGAGGCTTCCATCTGCTGCGTTATTAAGGGCTCGTAATAGTTCACTATGACTTCGCCCTTAAGTGCCTTGCATATGAAAGCCTCCGACTCGTGCAAAATTCAGGTAAAAAGATTTATGATTCATTTTGATTCAAATATTTTCTCTCAAACAAAAGGTGCATATATCATCGGCGGCTCGATCAGGGATCTGCTTCTTAACCGAATTCCAACGGACTATGA
>JASFLX010000272.1:0-4287 GCA_050117895.1 Desulfobacterales bacterium
AATTTGCTGTTGCTTATCTTGCTCATATTTCTTGTCTTCAGAAATTTGGTAAAGCTGCTTTATGATAGAAAACGAAAAGTAATGGGCGCAAAGCTTCGAACGAAACTTGTGGTCGCATTTATCGCGCTTTCACTTTTGCCGACCATTATTCTTTTTTTCTTCTCCATTAACTTTATTACAAATAGTATTGAAT
The DNA here is from genome assembly GCA_050117895.1 of Desulfobacterales bacterium. Classification (GTDB taxonomy): domain Bacteria; phylum Desulfobacterota; class Desulfobacteria; order Desulfobacterales; family UBA11574; genus S5133MH16. Next base: position 194 of record JASFLX010000272.1, read on the forward strand.
TCTGGTTTAACGTTCCGGTAGAACAGGCGCTTGAAAATTCATTGCGTGTGGGTCGAAGTCAATATTGGCATGCTGAAGAAAGCAGCCGGTTTTTTATGGAAAGGATATCCTACCAGATAGAAACAAAAAAACTATTGGATCCCACAAAGGAAAAAGCCCTTTCCAATTACATTCAGATTGTCCAGCGAGAGTTTAATCTTCATGCCGTTGAAATTTATGACCCCAATGCAAGTCGTCTGACCTTTGCCCTTTCTACGGAATTGGAAGACATACCGTTTGGGGTTGTTTCTGCCGATAATCTTTTAAAAGAAATGCCGCTAAAAGGTGTCCGGTCAATTTCTGAAAGTATATTCACGGGGGAACTCATTAGAACTATTGGAACCATTCCCTTTGGAGCAAAGCGTAGGAATGCAGAGGCATTTGTTGTCCTATCCAGACTGATGCCGCCGGACCTTTCCGAGAATATGGCGTCCATTTCCAGAGGTTTTGAAGAATACCAGCAGATAAAACTTCTTAAGAGACCGATTCAGGTTACCTATTATATTACCCTATCCATCGTCGGGCTGCTGGTTGTATTTTGTGCGGTATGGTTTGGCTTCTTCCTGGCGAAAACCATGACCATACCGATCATGGAACTCGCTGAAGGAACCCGCAGAGTTGCAGAAGGAGACTTGAGTTTCAGTATCGGCCATGTGGCGGACGATGAAATCGGGAGCCTTGTTAATTCATTTAATAAAATGACCAAAGATTTGCGGATCGGCAAGAATCAACTGGAACTTTCTGCTCGCCTGCTTCGAGAACAGAATGTTGAGATTGAAAAAAGACGGCAGTATATGGAAATCGTTCTTGAAAATGTTTCTGCCGGTGTAATTACACTTGACGCGGGAGGGTTCATTTCCACGATTAACAAGTCGGCTGAAAAAATGTTGAACCTCAATTCAGATGAGATCATCAATAAGAGTTATAAAAAACTTTTAGATGAGCAGCTTCTGAATCTTGCCGAAGAGGTCATGGAGAAACTTAAGACATCACGTAACCGTTCCGTGGAGTTGCCCTTAAAATTGACCGTAAGTGGAAGTCCTTCGAGTTTTTTGATGCAGGTAACCGCTCTTGAAGACGAATCCGGTCAGCACATGGGTATCGTCATCGTATTTGATGATATGACGGAGCTCGAAAAGGCCCAGCGCATGGCTGCATGGCGTGAAGTCGCTCGCAGGATTGCACATGAAGTAAAGAATCCGTTGACTCCGATAGCGCTTTCAGCCCAGCGTCTTAAGCGTAAGTATTCCGAGCAGATTAACCAGCCGGTTTTTGATGAATGTACACAGACCATCACGGAGCATGTAGAACTGATTAGAAATCTTGTGGACGAATTTTCATTCTTTGCAAAATTTCCCACAGCAAATCCAATGCCCTGTGATTTGCCGCCGATCATTGAAGAAACCCTGGCGCTTTATAAAGAGGGACATCAGACGATTAATTTTGAGTTCAATATCATAGACGATATTCCACTACTTAACCTTGACCGTCAACAGATCAAACAGGCGATGATCAATCTTGTGGACAACGCTATTGCCTCAATAAAGAATGACGGCAGTATTTTGATTACATTAACCCATGATCCAATTTTAAAAATTGTTCGGATGGAGGTTTCAGATAATGGTGCGGGTATTTCCGATGAAGAAAAAACGCGCCTTTTTGAACCTTATTTTTCAACGAAAAAGTCCGGAATGGGTTTAGGACTTACGATTGTAAGCACAATTGTCTCTGATCATAACGGTATGATACGTGTGCAGGATAATCGCCCGAGGGGTGCAAAATTTATATTAGAATTTCCAGTTTAAGGAGCTAATGCATATGTTTCCTTCTATTTTGATTGTTGATGATGAACCTTCCATACTCCAATCTTTAAGCGGTCTCCTTTCGGATGAAGGCTTTGAGGTTTTAACCGCTGCTAACGGATATGAAGCATTGAAAATCGTAGATACCGAGTTTCCGGATCTTGTTTTGCTTGATATTTGGATGCCGGGTATTGACGGTATTGAAACATTAAAGGAGATAAAGAAGGGCAATCCTTATATTCAAGTCATAATTATATCCGGACACGGGACAATAGAAACCGCTGTTAAAGCCACAAAACTTGGCGCATTCGACTTAATCGAAAAACCGCTTTCAATTGATAAAATTATTGTGGCGATTAATAATGCTTTAAATTTCAGAAGACTTGAAGAAGAAAATAAATATCTGCGTAAAAAGACATTAGAAAAACACTCGATAACCGGAAACAGCCCTCCGATTGCGGCCCTGAAAAAACAGATCGCTATTGCAGCTCCAACAGATGCATGGATACTTATTACCGGCGAAAACGGGACCGGAAAGGAACTGGTTGCTCGCACCATACACCAGTTGAGCTCACGTGCAGATTATCCGCTGGTTACTGTCCATTGTGCCGCAATTCCCGAAGAACTTACCGAAAGCGAGCTGTTTGGCCAGGAAAAGGGAGCCCTTACCGACGCCACAACAAAAAAGATCGGGAAATTCGAATTGGCCAACAATGGGACTATTTTTCTGGATGAAATCGGTGATATGAGCTTAAAGACCCAGTCAATAATCCTTCGAGTATTAGAAGAAAAACAGTTTCAGCGGGTGGGAGGAAGCAGAACATTGAGTGTAAATCTCAGGGTCATTGCATCCAGTAATAAAGATCTTGAAAAGGAGATAGAAAAGGATAATTTCAGAGAAGATATTTACTACCGGTTGAATGTGATACCCATCGAGGTTCCGTCTTTAAGGGATCGCGTTGAAGATGTTCCTCTTTTGGTTGAAACATTTTTTGCTGAATGTGCGAAAAAAGATCGAAGTGAAAAAAAGAAAATGACCCGGAAAGCGGTTGATATGTTATGCAATTATTCCTGGCCGGGAAATATCAGGGAGCTGAAAAATCTTGTTGAACGCCTTGCCATTATGGTGGAAAAAGATGTTATTGACGAATTCGATCTGCCTGCACCTTATAATCCGGATATTGCGGACGGAATGACAACTGTTGAGTCACAGCTATTTTTAAACCACTCTTTAAAGGACGCGAAAAAAGCTTTTGAACGAGAATTTATTAAAAGAAAACTTTTACAGTATAATAACAATATTACTAAAACAGCTGAAGCAATTGGCGTTGAGAGAAGTTATCTAAACAAAAAAATCAAGAGCCTGGATGCAGGTTAAAGCGCTTTCTTGAGACAAAATTATTCTTGGAAAGGTACGGGATTGAGGATTATCAGCGGTAGATTGAAAGGTAAAAAACTGTATTCCGTTCAAGGTGTTACCATAAGACCGACCGCTGATCGATTGCGCGAATCGATTTTTAACATCCTGTCCTTTCGAGTTCATAAGGCCATGGTTCTTGATCTATTTGCGGGAACCGGAGCTCTGGGTATTGAGGCGCTGAGCCGGGGGGCTGAATCGGCAGTATTTGTCGATAATGACCCTGGAGCTTTATCTGTATTAAAGCGTAATATCACGTCGTGTTCTTTTGATAAACATGCCCATATTATTAGATGGGATATAAAAAAGAATTTAAACTGTTTAAAATCTGCAAGCAGAGCCTTTGATCTTGTGTTTCTTGATCCTCCTTACAACCAGAACATGGTAAAACGCGCTTTGTTCGATCTTGAGCATACAAGATCTCTGGAAAAAGGGGCTCGTATTGTTGTTGAGCACTCTTTTTTGGAGCCGATCCCGGACGATCTTTTCATGTTTGAGATTGCAGACCAGAGAAGATACGGAAAAACACTTGTTTCCTTCTTAACTTATGTGGTATAGAGCTTCTCTTTTTATTTAAGGGGTCGTTTTTCAAAAGTTTCTTCGCTACTAAAAAGGACTGATGATAGATGGAAAAAATTGCCATATATCCGGGATCCTTTGATCCGGTTACAAACGGTCATATTGATATCGCTGAAAGAGGGCTTAAACTTTTTGACAAGATTATCGTGGCCATATTGCATAACCCGGTTAAAGATTTTCTTTTTACCGTTGAAGAACGTCTGGAAATGCTTGAAAATAGTTTTAAAGACTATCCGGATATCACAGTGGAAACTTTT
>JASFLX010000273.1:0-4280 GCA_050117895.1 Desulfobacterales bacterium
CCCCGAATTGAATCCTTCCAGCGAGATATTCTATTCCCTCCAGACTTTTCAGCTCATCTTGTAGCTGGGAGTAACTATCAATTGAGTAATCTAGCATAGCCAGATCACTGGCATCAAAATAACCCTGTTTGTGAATTTGGATTTCACCGGTTCGTCCTTCCGTAACATTCAATTCACTATCTTTCTGTATACCTGACATAATTCCCTTGCCGACATTGATGGAACACAGGCCTATTATAATAACAGCAATGGTGAGCAGTGTTCTCTTCTTGTTTGCGGTGACATTATTGGCGGCAAACTTTAAAATCTTCAGCATGGTATTCTATCCCAAACAGGTGGTACCAAAAAGGTTCATTGAGTATTACCTAAATTGAGCGATTTTTTACTCGATCTGCACCGATCTCTTGCGCATCAAGAATCCGCGAAAATCCTCGACATATCCATCCCGATGTTTTTTCGGGCCGGTTTTCGTGAACCCTTATGCATCAAGACCTCAGCACATCTCTTCCCAAAAAATCGCTCAACTTAGTTACTATTTTTATGGTTCTCCGCACATAGCGAAATTTCTCTGCCGGAAAAAACACAAATCCTGTTATAGATAAACCATCCTTACAACTCAGTAAGGACAATTTCACCAAAATCATAAAACTAATTTTATAAAATCAAGTTCTTGAAAATGAAAAAGGATCTGTTTTACTAATTTATGTTTGATAACCTGCCAGTTTGCTGCTCGGAAAAGTATTTCAATATCTTTCAAAAAATGAGTGTCCCTGAATTCATAGGGCATCGCCTTAAATCTAGATATTTTTTGCAGGCATTCAATTTTATCAACGTTCAAGCGGGACTAGGATTTTAAAAACAGTTATAGATTAAAAGTTTTTGACATTAAAATCATAGTTAGATAGACGGTTCGAGTTGAAAGAAATGTGTTACATATGTAAAATCAATTAAGACTCGCCCTAATAAAATTCAACCATCATCATTAGTTGAAACTCGTCAGTTTTTTAGTTTCTGTGTTTAATGGATTTTAGATTTAAAGAAGGAAAATCTACATAGTGTATTTATGTCAGAAAATTAGGCTTTTTGTCAAGTAAAAATCTTTTTTACAAATTTTAGGATAATTACAATACACTTCCCTTTCCCCAACTAGTGCCCATCCATAAATCTATATTGGGCACAAATTAAGTTTCCGATGCAGAAATGAGCAATTTTTCGCACGGTCAAGGAAATTAAGGAACACCGCGTCCCGCCCCCGAGGCGGGAACAAGTGATTCCGCAGATTGACCCCAGAGAAATAGGCGCTGCATTTCACGGGGCAGGCGCAGAGATTGCGGAAAAGGGCCATTTCTGAATGGAAACCAACTAATAAATGTCAAAGGATAAGAAAAATATCAAATTATAGATAAATATCCATTTCTATCTTGACACGCGACTACCATTTCGTCATACTTTGGAGCATCCAAATTAAAGTCCTACCTTTCCTATCTTTTTTATATGTTATGAACTTTATTGTTAGAATCAGAATAAAAGTGCCTATATTTTTAATAGCACTTTATTTTTCAGTCGCGTATGCATCTGCTGCTATGGGTGGATGCATAAAAGGTGATTGTACCAATGGCCAAGGGACTTATACATATCCTGACGGTTCTGTATATGCAGGCCAATGGAAAAATGATACCTTTAATGGCCAGGGGACGTTTACCTATTCTGATGGTTCTGTATATGTCGGACAATGGAAAAATAGTCAGAGGAATGGCCAGGGGACGTTTACCCGTCCCAGCGGTTCTAAATATCAAGGCCAATGGAAAAATGATAAGTTTGACGGCCAGGGGATTTATATTTATCCTGATAATTCTAAATATCAAGGCCGATGGAAAAACAATATGAGGAATGGACCAGGAATTTATACCTCCTCCAGCGGTTCTAAATATAAAGGTCAATGGAAGAATGGTAAGTTGATAGGAAAAGGGATCTTAATCACTTCTGACGGTAATAAATTTGTCGGTCAGTTCAATAAGGATGGAAAACTTATTGGAAGCTACATACCCTTGGCCGAAGCTAAGGCCGGGGCAAGGGCTGATGCTAAGAAAAAGGCTGAAGCTGAACGCAGGGCAAAGGCTGAGGCTAACAAAAAAGCCGAAGCTGAACGCAGGGCAAAGGCTGAGGCTAACAAAAAAGCCGAAGCTGAAGCCAGGGCAAGGGCTCAAGCTAAGAAAAAAGCCGAAGCTGAACGCAGGGCAAGGGCTGATGCTAAGAAAAAGGCTCGAGTAAAAACCAAGACCAAATCCAAAGCAAAGGCCGTTCCAGGCAAAAAGACCTTTACCGGCCCGAACGGCATGAAATTCGTCTACATATCACCGGGCACCTTTACCATGGGAAGCTCTGAAGAGGAAAGTGGCAGGTACGATAATGAGATACAACACCAGGTGACATTGACCCAGGGGTTTTACATACAGATTACTGAGGTGACACAAGGACAGTGGACCGCGCTGATGGGGAGTAACCCTTCTTTTTTCAATGGCTGCGGAGATGATTGCCCGGTTGAGCAGGTATCCTGGAATGATGCACAGCAATTTATCTGGAGACTTAACCAGTTGGAAGGAACCGACAAATACCTGCTCCCAACCGAAGCCGAGTGGGAGTATGCTTGCCGGGCGGGGAGTACTGCAGCTTTTTCCTCTGGAGGGATAACGTCACTTGAGTGCGATCATGACTCCAACCTGGGTGCCGTTGCCTGGTTCTGTGGCAACTCAGCCAAGACCATTCATCCTGTTGCCCAAAAAAACGCCAATGCTTGGGGACTGTATGATATGCATGGCAATGTATCTGAGTTGTGTCAGGACTGGTATGGGGGATACCCTCCCCATCAGATGACCGATCCTCAGGGACCTGCCTCGGGCATTGACCGCACGGTCCGTGGTGGTGGATGGAACTCCCATGCCCGTCATTGCCGCTCAGCCTGTCGCGGTGCGGTCTCCTCCGGGCAAAAAAGCTATGACGTGGGTTTTCGCCTTGTCAGGATGCCTTAACAAGACCTTAAATTATCACTAGAAGTGGTTTCAAAACCTTCAATCAGGTTCAAAGTCAAGGCGGAGCGAGGGATTCAAACGCAGGAATATATGTAATATTTCGAGTATTGAATCCCTCGGTACAACACAGAAATTGGGCCTGAGGGGAGGTTTTGAAACCACTTCTAATCTTTTTTGGGATCATGAACACGTCGAAAAACGGTTTTATCCACAACGGTTTCATCAAACTCCATTCCCGGCATAATAAACTCAAACTCGTAGACATCAAAGGATATGGTGTCGCCGTGATTAAGCCGCATTTCATCGACAATCTGCTTGCCGTTTAAAAAGGTGCCGTTCGAGCTGCCTTGGTCAATAATCCAGAAAGAATAATTCTTGTATTCTATGATAGCGTGTTGGCGGCTGATGGTCTCTTTATCGATAGCAATGTGATTGATTCGGTCTTTACGGCCGATTTTGGTCACCTTTTTGCTGATATTAATAATGCCCTGCTCGGTAACCCCGCTCAGATCCCTGAGTGAAGCCTCGGGAAGGAGTTCGTCGGTTACACCCACAAGATCCTCGGGCAACGGGGGGGTGATGCTCGGCTTCCGTCGGAACCAAAACAGGAAAAACACTGCTATTACAGCGAAGACAGCCAGAACGATCAGTATGATGATCGGCAAGTTTAATTTTTTCGACTTAACCGGAGTGGGTGTGGGCTCCGGTGCCTCGGTTACATATATGGGTGATTTTTCAATTTCGGGTTTGGGAGGCTCTTCCAATACCAGAGGAGGTACCGTTAACGGCGGAGCGACCGGCTCGACCGATTCTGGCTTCATGTTTAGGATGAGTTGGTGAATCTGAGAAAATATGTCGGGAATCTCTTCGGAAATAAATGCTCGAAAATACTCGCCTTTGGTTTTTTGTGCCAGGGACTGGATGAGTTCAAAATCGGCCAAATCGGTAAATGCAATGCCGAATATCTGAATCCCATGATTGGCGGCATCTTCGGACAGATTTTCCCGCAGCCATCTGGTCTTGTCTATATCGCGAAGTTTATTGCCGGTGTCCACGATCCCATCGGTAATAAAAATGATCGATTTTTGGGATTCTTCCTGCCCTTGGGTCTTTAATTCATAGATAGCCCGCTCCATGGCAGCAGGAATGTTAGTAAGCATGCCTCTATAGTCAATTTTGTCAAAACTCGCCAGTATGTCTTCTTTTGTTGCTTCAGATACGGGCGTCAACGGAACCGCCAGATTAATCCGA
>JASFLX010000274.1:0-4273 GCA_050117895.1 Desulfobacterales bacterium
AAAGTCAATGTCTGCCAAAAAAGATGAAAGGTTCAGGCCGTAAATATCGATGGAAAAGAGCACGATGGCCATTATGGATTGCCGGGTTAGCGTAGAGCTGAATTTATGACTGAGTTGTGAGAATCTTCCCTGTGAAAGACTCTTTTCTATTCTGTTAAATTGTATCCAGGTGATCCACGCGAAAGCAGCAGTCAGTCCGATAAACAAAATAAAGGTTTCTATTGAGGTAAAATTGGTATCTTCCGAAGGCTGATAGGTACTGTAAATGAGCAGTACAATGATAAAGTATATGAAATTGCCAAACATAAAAAGATTTATTTAAACATGAAACGCCTGATCCGCTGGACCAGGTTAAAATTAAAAAGCTATGCTTTTAATAATAGATATAAGTGCCTAAAGTTTGAAGTGAGCTAAATTGAACTAAAGTTAATGTATGTGCCGTTGGCGCTATCAATCTAAATAAACAATGAGTTACGCTGGCATCCCGCTGTAAACGGGACCCAACTTTAGTCACTTTCAACTTGAGTCACTTTAGCCACTTTTTCTTTGTAATACCTTTCTTTTTCACTATAGATGCAGCCGCAATATTGCTGGCGATACATTCCCAACCGTTTTGATTCTTCAACACCCTCTTTCCATCCTTCACGAAAATCATAGTAGTAAAATTTTACCCCTACGGCTTTACCGACCGCTTCGCCAATGGATTTTATCTCGTCGTGTTTCTGAAATTTACTGTACAGGAGTGTGGTGGTAAAATAATCAAATTTACCCCGCTTTGCCACCAGTGCCGTGGATCTCAGACGCTCATGGTAGCAGTAGGAGCAGCGTCTCGATTCCCTGAACACGACATTCTGGATAAAACCTTCCAGATCGTAACCTTCCTGATAAATGACCCTGAGATTGATGGTTTCAGCATAGGACTGCAATGTGTCTTTGCGTTTCATACATTCCGTGTACGGGTGGATATTGTGTTTATAGAAGAAACCCATGACCTCAAGACCCTTCTTTTCAAGGGTTTTTACAGTGGTTATTGCACACGGAGCGCAGCATATGTGAAGCAGGATCTTCATTCTCTTTTTCCGAAAATAGCGGTTCCGATGCGTACTAAGGTCGCCCCTTCTTGGATAGCCGCTTCAAAATCACCGGTCATACCCATGGAAAGTTCGCTTAAATGAATATTCAACAAACCCTGTTGCTCGAGACGATCTCTCAGACCCCGAAGGGTGGCGAAATAGGGCCGAACCTTTTCAGGAGCGTTGAAATAGGGCGGCATAGTCATAAGCCCTTTAACCGACACATTCTCAAGAAGGCTTATGTCCTTTAACAGATTGTATGTGTCTTTAACGCTTATTCCCGACTTTGAAGCTTCCTCACTGATATTGACCTGTATCAGGACCTCCTGGATTTTATCAATTTTATGTGACTGTTTATCCAATTCACGGGCCAGTTTAAGGGAATCAACGGAATGAATCAGATCAAAGAGTCTCACGGCGTATTTGGCCTTGTTGGACTGAAGATGTCCGATGAAATGCCACGATACCGGGTACGTCGCCAGGTCGTTGAACTTGGTCCGGGCTTCTTGAACATAGTTTTCTCCAAGAATGGTAACGCCGGCATCTATGGCTTGTCTGACCCTGTTTGCGGGAACGGTTTTGCTCACCGCAACCAGACGGATTGTTTCCGGGTCACGGCCGCATGCACGGGCCGCCGTTTGAATGCGATTTCTTACGTCTTGCAGTCTTTTTATCAATTTTTAAAATCTTCCTTTGTTAAACAACTCATTCAGCAGTCGCGGATTATTCATGGAGCGATTGAATCGAAAAAACTTCCCGATATCTCAATTATTTATATAGGTTATAGCCAGCACACCTTCCTTTATGAGAAATTCAATGACTTCGCAAACCGGGAGCCCCACAACATTGGTGTAAGAACCGTTGATGCTTTTAACCAGGAAGGTGCCGAGGCCTTGAATTGCGTAGGCTCCTGCTTTGTCAAAAGGTTCGGTTGTATGTATGTACCACTCGATTTCCTGATCGGTTAGACGTTTAAAAAGAACGTCTGTTTTAATTGTTTCGGAAAATTTTCGGTTTTTTACTTTGCAGCAGATTGAATAACCGGTAAAAACTTGGTGGGTTTTCCCGCTGAGCTGTTTTAACATGGTTCGGGCTTCGGATATGGAGCCGGGCTTACCAAGTATGGTTTGGTCTTTCAGAACAATGGTATCGGCGCCGATAACCCATTTGTCGGGATACTTATCCGACACGTTATCGGCCTTTGCTTCGGCGAGAACCCTGGTATAGGTTTCCGGCGAAGATACAGGGATGGATGTCTCATCGATGCTGCTGGGAATTACGGAAAACGAAAGTCCGGCCTGTTCTAACAGATACCGGCGCCTTGGGGAGCGGGATGCGAGTATTAATAACGGGTCATCATTTGGATTTTTCATGGGGGTTAAGTATCAGAAGAAATGAAAATTGACAAGCATCAAACCATGACAACTGTAACTTACTGACAAGCTTACATCAACTTGCTGACAATTTCATAAATATCGGCAAAAGCATGACTTGACTGGTCAAGATTGATCAGAGGGGCCATGTCGGAAATCATTGCACCGATCTGCTTGTCATGAGATACGCTGTACAAATCCGTGGTTTTAGTGGTTAAATATTTTTCAGCAACAATCTGTACAATTTGACCCGCATTTTTCTCTTTGTTACCCCTGGCCATGTTGGTAATTATTGTCGGCCGGATATTTTCAATTTCTTTTTTTAAAACCTCCATGACGTCTTTTCCGCCGGACTCCTCGATGAACTGAAGAAGCTCTTTGACGGTTCGGATTTTGAGCACATTTTTTGGATCCATGGCTGTTTTAATAAGCGCTTGAAGAGATGGGGTTTTGCTGGAAAGACGGCTTAACCTTCGGTAGACCGCATTTCGAATAAATATATAAGCATTCTGAATCGATGTGGGCTCCGGTGTAAGGACGATAATTTTTGTATTGGCGGCGAGAAAAAAATCGAGAACGTTAAAAGAAGTACCGGCGCCAAGATCAAGAATTACGTAGTCGGCATCTATCCTTGAAAAATGAGTGATAAGTTTCACCTTTTGACTAAAGTGTGGGTTGGCCAGGGAAAGAACGTCACTGGCACCGCTTATCAGGCGAAGGTTTTGAGCCCCGGTATCCATACAAATATCCTCTAATACTTCAAATTTTCGAGTAATAAAATCATTTAGAGTCTTTGATGGACTTTTAATACCCATAAGGGTGTGCAGGTTGGCTCCTCCCAGATCAACGTCCACAAGAACGGTCCGTTTGCCTATCCGGGCAAGCCAAAAAGCCATGATGCTACTCACAACACTCTTTCCGGCCCCGCCTTTGCCTCCGCCGATGGCCCATATCTGAGGGGTTGATTTACCGATGGTATTCTGTTCTTCGCTCACATGTCACCTTGTTGTTTTATAAGCAATCTCAAAATAATCTTTTGGCCCAATCTCGGCGTTGGACCCTCGTTTTAAGTCCTCGACATACTTTAGTATGCCTGCGGGTTAAAACTCGGTCCCGCCTTGATCTTGAATCAAAATCTTTATTTTCAGATAGCTTATGGTTTCTTTAATGGTTATTATTTCCATATGGCATTAGCCGACAATCCAATTCATAGAGAAATGAAGTTTGGGCCGTGAACCGGTTAAAGGGTTGCACCGTCACGACTTTCCCAAAAGCGAACTCCATAAACTCCATATAAGATTTTGTTCTCCTTCGGATCCATAACAGTAATCTTTCAACAGTTTCTGGTCAGTATCGGTCATGTCTTTGAACTGGATACCGATGATGGCTGTTGGTTTTCCTTCCAGGGGAACATCCTTGCCCCAGACAATAGTACCCAAAATTTTGAGCGTAATCGGTTCTATGGATAAACGCATCTGGATTTTTACATTTTTTCCGATCAGGCCAGCAGAATGACCCATTTGATACCTCGCACCCAAAATCACACAGGCTCCGCCTAAAGAAATATCATCCGTGAACCCGGTGAGTTCCATAGGGGCTTTTCCGCCGGGATCCGGGAAAACCTTGAGATTCACCTGCGTGGGGAGCTGGTGCCTGACTGTTTTTCGAACCATTTTTGAAACTTTTTTTTCATGCGATTCCAAATAGGCATCCAAGAGGCGATCAAGCATGGGCTCAACATCAGGGTATTCTCTACAGACTTTCATCAGCATGGGTTTGGAGATGGCGGCCAATTCAACGCGAGTAATGGTTTTAATATCTGTTTGA
>JASFLX010000275.1:0-4256 GCA_050117895.1 Desulfobacterales bacterium
ATATGTTTCAGATGAAATGCCGGGTGCCGGATCATTTCCAAGTGGCGAACGCCCTGGGGGCAGCCCTGGCCAGGACCACGGCTCAGATAACCCTTCTGGCGGACACGCAAATCAAGAAACTCATTTGTCCGGAGCTGGATGTGGATATGAAAATACCTGCATGGTATACCTTGAACGACATGATATCGTTCGGAAACCAAGCCCTCAAGGACAATGCCCCGTATCTGGGACTGTCTGATGATATTGAAACTGACGTGATTGAACAGCAAAGTTTTAATATGGTCGATGGCTTCAATACCACCGGTAAGAATCTGCGTGCCAAGATTCAGAGCCGGCCGGGAATTATCAGTGGATGGAGAGAATTATGATTCAGGCAAAACGCAAGACCGGTTTGATCTTTTTTCCGGCATATGACTGGGAGATTAGCCCGACACACCCCGAAAGGCAGGAAAGGCTTTTATACACTCAGGATCAGGTACTTGAAGAAGGGCTTCTCGATATCGAGGGAATTAAAGAATTTAAGGCCGGTGTGGCGCGTGAAGAAGATATCCATCGGGCACATTTCTGCATTCCGGACGTGAATTCCCGAATAACCCCCTCTCACAACATTTCCGCCGGGGGATGTATCGAATCGGCCCGGCTGGTATTGGAAGGCGTGGTAGAAAAGGCATTTGCACTGGTACGGCCCCCGGGACATCATGCCATGCGCGTGGTACATGGTGCTCGGGGATTCTGTAATATCAATATCGAAGCCGTAATGGTTGAGTGGATCCGTAAGTACTATCCCCATATCAAGAAGATCGCCATTGTAGATACCGACTGTCACCATGGTGATGGTTCTCAGGATGTCTATTGGCATGATCCGAATGTGCTCTATATTTCCATCCATCAGGACGGTCGAACCTTGTATCCCGGATCAGGTTTTACAGATGAATTCGGTGGCCCCGGAGCGTTGGGATTGACCCTGAACGTGCCCCTTCCTCCCAAAACCAGCGACCAGGGGTTTCTGCATGCCATAGAGAATCTTATTTTGCCCGTTTTGGATGAATTCAAGCCGGATTTGGTAATAAATTCAGCGGGTCAGGACAATCATTACTCGGACCCTATTACGCATATGGCATTTACTGCGGGAGGGTATGCCAGACTAAATGAATTGCTCGACCCGGATATTTGTGTGCTGGAAGGCGGGTACTCCATCGAAGCGGCCTTACCCTATATCAACACCGGAATTATCTTGGCTCTTGCAGGCGTTGACTATTCCTTTGTGCGCGAGCCGGATCTTAAACCCGAAGCGCTCCGGGAGGAGCCGGGGGTGATGGACTATATTAAGGAACTGTGCGAGTCGATCCTAAATGCCTGGCACCAAAGAAATGAACTCAGTTTGCCGAACCAACCGTTGGTTGAAAGAAAACGCCGAATATATTACGATACCGACGGCATTTCCGAAAACCAGCAGGAGACCTTGCGGTTTTGTTCAGACTGTCCCGGCGTGTTCAAGATTGATACACAGGCATCCACCGGCTATCGGGCGCTGTGTGTCCATGTCCCGCATGGAGCCTGTAAGGCATGCCGCCGGCAGGGTCGTGAGTGGTTTGATACGGTAAAGGGTAGATACTATGCGGCCTATCTTCAGGATATGGATCATGATGTATATCTTATAGATATCCAATGAGACCGATAAGGCTCTGAATGATGCCGATGGGTTATCCACTAACCAACTCCTCGGGGATGTCGGCATTGGTGTAAACCTTTTGCACATCATCACAATCTTCAAGTGTTTCCATCAATTTAACCATCTGCTCGGCTTCCTTGCCTTGAAGGTTTACGGTTGATTGTGGGAGCATGGTAATTTCTGCAGCAATATAGGGAATCGATTCCTTTTCTACGGCGGCCTTTACCGCTTCAAAATCTTTAGGATCCGTAATGATTTCATAATTACTGTCATCTTCTCTGACATCTTCGGCTCCGGCATCAAGGGCCACTTCCATCAGAGCATCCTCGTCTGCAGCATCATTTTCCACAACAATATACCCTTTTTGTTCAAACATCCATGCCACGCATCCATTGGCCCCTAAATTCCCCCCGGCTTTACTTAAAATATGGCGAATATCCGCCACCGCTCTGTTTTTGTTGTCTGTCAGTGATTCTATGAAAACAGCAGCGCCGCCCGGCCCGTATCCTTCGTAAATACTCTCTTCGTAATTCACGCCTTCAAGTTCGCCGGTACCTTTTTTAATGGCCCGTTCAATGTTGTCTTTGGGCATATTTTCACTTTTAGCCGCCTGGATGGCTGTCCGCAGCCTTGGGTTTGCGGCCGGATCTCCTCCTCCAAAACGTGCCGCAACAGTAATTTCTTTAATAAGCTTGGTGAAAACTTTACCCCTCCTGGCATCGGTTATTCCTTTTTTATGCTTTATGGAAGACCACTTGCTATGCCCTGACATATTTACCTCCTATTTTTTCCCGAATCCGATAATATAAATTTCTTTGCTCGCCTTTCGGCTGCTTTGCGGTTTGAAAATCTTGTACCGGTTAAATTCCTGTTTAACGGAATCCGAAAATTTCTTAAAATCTTCTCCGTGAAAGATCTTACAAACAAATGATCCTCCTCTGATAAGGACCTCTTGCGCAATGGAGAGTGCCGCCCGGCAAAGATTAAAGGACCTTGCACTGTCAACATGTCTGTTGCCGGTAGTTGCGGGCGCCATGTCGCTCAGAACCACATTAAAATCTTTTCCGGTTCTTTTAAACAAGTCCTCATCCATGCAAAGAATGTCGCCTCGATAAACCCTTACATGAGACGGAATTTTTTCAGAAAGCGGTTTGAGGTCGATACCCACGACCTCTCCTTTATTTCCGGTGAGATTCGCAGCATAAAGGAGCCATGATCCGGGGGCACACCCCAGATCCAGGACCCTGTTTCCTTTTTTGATCAGATTGTATTTTTGCTGCATTTCTTTGAGCTTATAGACAGACCGGGCAGGAAACCTCTCTTTTTTTGCCCGGCGTGCATAGTGATCTTGCCACCGGTTATGTTTAGCGGCTGCTTTTCTCATAATTTTATTGAATTTCCGGTACGTTAAATTAGAACAGTTCCTCTATTGCTTGGGATACGGTTTTTACCCCTGTTATTTCAATGCCTTTTTTTGGACTCATTCGATTCACGTTGCTTTTTGGAATAAGGCATCGTGTAAAACCCATTTTTTTTGCTTCGGCAATCCGGGTTTCAACATGGCCGATGGCCCTGACTTCTCCGGTTAGTCCGACTTCCCCAAAGATTATGGTGCCTTTGAGAATGGGCCGGTCTAAAAAGCTGGACGCGACAGCAGACACGATTCCCATGTCAACGGCAGGTTCATTAATCTTAACGCCGCCGGCAACATTAATGAAAATATCGTGTCCCATTAAATGCATACCCAATTTTTTTTCCATCACAGCCACCAGCAAAGCCACTCGATTGTGATCGATACCCAGAATGGTTCTTCGAGGGTTACCGAAGCTTGTGCTGCTGGCAAGCGCCTGAAGTTCAACAAGAATCGGCCTGGTACCCTCCATGCTGGCCGTAACTACCGATCCCGGCGCATTTTCAGGGCGTTCGGACAGGAATACCGCCGAAGGGTTGGGGACTTCATTCAGGCCGTTTTCATTCATTTCAAACACCCCGATTTCATTGGTCGACCCGAATCTGTTCTTCACCGCTCTTAAAATTCTGAACACATGGTTGCGATCCCCTTCAAAATAAAGAACCGTATCCACCATATGCTCCAGAAGTCGCGGCCCGGCTATAGCACCGTCTTTGGTTACATGTCCCACCAGAAATATAGGAGTTCCGGTCTTTTTGGCCAAGAGCATCAGCCGCATGGTAGATTCCCGGACCTGGGTCACGCTTCCCGGAGCAGACGTCAGGTCCGGACTGAACATGGTTTGGATGGAGTCGATCACAATAACATGCGGTTGAACCGAATCTGCCATCAACAGGATCGAATCCATATCGTTTTCTGAGACCACAAGCAAATCAGAGCCGGTCGTCGTCAGCCTCTGGCTTCGGATCCTTATCTGCCGGATGGATTCCTCACCTGAAACGTATAGTACTTTACGTCTTTCTCCGGCAAGACCATGCAGGGCCTGTAGCATAAGGGTGGATTTGCCGATCCCCGGGTCTCCGCCGATGAGGACAAGGGTTCCGGCAACAAGCCCCCCTCCCAGAACCCGGTCAAATTCGCCGATTCCGGTCAACAGACGATCTTCTTGTTCAA
>JASFLX010000276.1:0-4232 GCA_050117895.1 Desulfobacterales bacterium
TTTTGAAAAGTACAACACCATGTATCGACCTTCGGATAAAGATGCGTTTGAGCGTGAAAAAAAGACGAAGGTCTTAAGAATGGAATTGTACAACGCTTTCAGTACAGCGGTTAATTCGGGTTCCCAAATAGATTGGAAAAGGGCCCTGAAAATTGAAGATAAATACTCTAAACGCAGATAACAACCCACTGCACAAGAATTCGGTGACGCTGTCGATTCACCCGTGAGTGGGGCGTTATGTTTCAATTAGAAATAAAAAAATGCACGAATTTAAATTCAAATCAAATGATATGTTTGTTCTGTTCAGGCGTGGAGTTGTTTTTCGAGGTCTAGTAGAAACTGGAACCGGATCGGTGGGCGATCGTGTATCATTTGAAACTAAATATGGGACATTGAAAGCAACAATTACAGCGATTGAACACAATCGGAGCCTGATCGAAAAAACCATTTTGAGAAAAGAAATTGGACTATTGCTCGAACAATTTGATCTTCCTTTGGCTAATGAAATGGTGAATTACACAGAAGATGAAACAAAAAATTTACCATCACCACAAGAACTGTTGAACATAGAATATCCGGTGTACATATGTGCAACCAATTAAAATAATGAAATATAAACGGTCATTCCAGCCGATTAGCTACACAGCCGGCTGAATTCCAACGTTTGGCAAATAACATGATACGTTTTGATAACCACCACAACTATTTTGAACTTAATCTGGTGGCACAAGAAAATGAAGATTTACCATCAAAAGGAGATGCGTATGTCACCATAAAATTGAGTTCAAACGGTTTCTCAGGGCAAAATAGTCTTTGGGTTTTATCGGAGTCCTTATTTTATTTTTGTCGAAGTCTAATCGTTTTAGAGAAGACACGAAAGGGGGAAGCATTGCTGGAATCAATTTCTCCCGGTGAACTAAATTTGCAAATATTTTCTATCGATTCATTAGGGCATATGGGTGTTCGCGGTAAAACTGGTTTTAATGTCTTAAACAGCACAGATCTTTTTCCTCATTCGGTTACTTTTGGTTTTGAATTTGACCCATCACAATTGGTCAAGGCGACCAAAGTTGATTGGGTAAGGAAAAACGCTGCCGTACATGAACTTTGAGTCGGACGCGTGTTATGCTGCCGCTTTACACGAGCTGTTCAAACTATACGCTGGAAGAACATTATGATTTTATATGTGGATGGAATGAAAAATGAAAGTAAAAGTGAACGATATATTAAATAAAGAGATCGCCGTCTACAAATCAAAATTTGACAAGCATTCTTCAAGAAAAAGATCAGGAAACTGTCCAGTATGTTTATCTAAACTCAAAAAGAACAGTAAACGTACAAGATATGAAAGAAAATGCAATACATGTGGTGCAGTTCTTCAAAAGCATATAAAATGCTCATTTTGTGGTACAAACAGAGTTTGGATGAGTCGAAAGGGAAATTACTGTAAGGGCTGCGGAAATCCATATTCCAGTAAAATTGTATAGACAAATAAAAGTGTTTTTACAATAATACAAATGAATTATGTGTCAATAGACGAAGATGAATTGACAACGGTCAAAAATAGGATTTACTTGACCTGACACAAGAAAAATATGATATCTGTATCTCAATTGTTGTTGTGAATGGTTTAGATACTGGCAAGAAATCACAAAATTTTAGATCCCAAAATTCTTTCAATTAGTCATAATATACCTTCCTGGTTTGACAGATCCGGTCAAAGTGACAGGTTCAATGCTGGTAATTGTATTTATTTTATTTTTAAGATCGGAGACAGCCATGAGAATTGTTCATAACAATTTGGCCGTTTTTTACCTAAGCATTTTGATGCTTTTTTTGCCGAGAACTGCCTTTGCCTCGGAGTTCAACGATCCTTGCCAACATATCAAAGCACAAAAGGCCGAAATGGCTAAGCTCGGACATTCCCACTGGCACATTCAATGTAAGCCGGTGGTCATCAGTTTGACCTGGAATATGGTAGACACCTTCAAGCGTCACGGCAACTACGGTACGGATCGGGCCAAATACATGATCGAGGATAGTTACCAAGGCTTTCTCCGCCTTGTTTACGATCGTAAATTCAAGAAAGAAAGGCGACTCAGAAATTTCTTTCTTGCGGGTCCGCACCCCCCAGATGCTGCTAAGCTCCAGAGTGAGCTAAGGAGCATCGAGCTCTCTTTTCTGGGATGCAAGTGGAATGGTTGTAAAAGATTCACTACCAATCAAAAAACGGATTTTGTATATGAACCTGAGAGTCCGTCTTTCATTTTCGATTGGGATAACTATATTGAAACCGAACTCGATAACTGGTCGCTGGCGATGGTTTCATCCTGTCCGTATCCCTCCCCCTCCTTGGCTTTACCGAAACCATATACCCCCACTTGGGAAGTTCTAAAAAGTCATTACCCCAAATACAAGGCTATGGGAGGGAAGTTCATAGACACCCTAAAGCCCAAGGAAGTCAGGGATATACCCCAGTCCGATGCCAAAAAAAAACACCTGTCTGGTGAATATAAGGACCTGCTCAAGAACGAGGGAGGCCACATATCACCCCAAGATATCAAGCTCCTGCTCAAGCAAGGCCACTTTATTAAGACCTTTGAACTACATGAAAAGCTGCAAATGTCTATGGATCAGGTGAGTGAATACAGCGGTCTAATTACCGTCAGAGTCGACCTGGGTTACAAAAAGCGTGCCCTGCTATTGGTTTCTCCTGACACAGGGGTTCAGGCCGAAATGACCCGTGACGGTATTACCCCTAAAAACAAAACCTACACTTTGACGAATCCCGGCCATGAGCCCTTGAAATTTCAGATAAGGAAAAAAGAGGCTTGGGTCAGCCTCTCGTTGAACAAGGGCACCCTCGATCCCGGAGCTAGCACCGAAGTCATCGTCACCCTGACCCCGCCGCGTGAGAAAAAGAAAAAGTGCTTCTTCGAGGACAAGATAGCTTTCGTTAATCTGACCAACCACAAGGGCGATACGAATCGCAAGGTAGAGCTGGCCGAGGTCCAACATTGGAAGGTGTATCTCAGCGGGTTTGAGGTGAGCGAGCTGTCACCATACTATAAGACAACAACAAAGTTGAGAAAGGCTATTAGAATGAAATTTAGATTCAGTGCCAAATTCAAGTTGAAACGAAATGAAAAATGTAAATTGGAATGCGAAGGAGGACGGATTATCCAGGCAAAGATAATTAATTATGAACTCCTCTATCCAAGGCAGTTCATAAAAATAAAAAATAAAAGCCATAAAAAATTTAACAGCGTTGCGAATAGAGTCGGAAAACCCCTTTCCTGCAACGTGGAAGGAAATAAAATTAACTTTGGCTGGGGAAAGTTCATTCCCGTGGTCGAAACAACAGAGGCCCTGACACCAGAAGTTTGTAAAAAATGGCCCAACCTCTGCAGAGAAGATAACAAATCAAGTCATGAGTTTGGCAAATTTTGGCATTGGATAAAAGAACCCTGGATTCCTTTAATAGATGGCTATTCCGAAATGTTACCCGGGGCTGACCAAGATTATGGCAGAGATTCAAAGAGCAAAGAGCTCTCTATCCAGTATACGTATACTCTTAAACGGTTAAAATAGGTTAATAAGGATGAGATAAAGAGTGAAGCCCTAAATAAAAATTGAAGTTTGAAATCATTGATTCGAGACCTGTGATCTCTGCAATTTATAGCGGGCTTTTCAAGGATTCAAAATTGTGAGATATCCAACATCTATGCACATAATTTTGATTTCATCGCAGTGCAATGGAAGTGTAAATATCAGATCCTTAAAATCCGTGTGATATCGTTTTTCGATAGGAGAAATTTTAAAAAGAGAAAAGAAAATGATTTCTAAACATTGGGAAGAAAGACTTCAAGCTATAGAATCTTACCTTCAATCAATATATCCAGAATATGTCATTGAAAGAGTTAAGGATCCATTGAGAAGCCAGCTATTTACAAAGTACTTTTTTCGGATAAAAGATGCTGGTGGTGACATTCGATATCGTTTTAGTGTTAGTTATGATTTTTTAGACCATCACACAGCAAATGAATCCATCTCATATTTTGAAAAACGGCAGGTTAAAAGACTTCTTGAGGAGGCTGGGAGAAATGAAATATTAGCGACCAATGACGGCATAAGAGTAATTCGTAGAAAAGAATGATATCATATTTAGCTTGCTAATTTGCTTGTTGGAAAGTATGAGGTTGCATTATCTGCAATATAGCAAAGCTTGCAAC
>JASFLX010000277.1:0-4188 GCA_050117895.1 Desulfobacterales bacterium
CCACGTGATTCAGGAAGATCTCAGTGGTTTTATTAAGTTATTGCAAACCATCATGAAACATGCGTATAATAATATTTTTGAAACCGGCCTGCTAAATATTTTTTTCAAAGAGACCGTTGTGGATGGTGATCTCCATGACATCATCGATATCTTTGTCATCTGCGGGATGATAAGCCCCTGTCCCCAAAAATCCTTGATGACCGGCTTGTCATGGTATGAGATCAACCCAACCTTGTACTGGGACAAAACATTTCTTTCATGACAGACTGTTATGTTATAGCCGGTTTCGGCCACACTGGAACGGGCATCCCCGAGACCAAATATGCACAGCGGCGGGCCCTTCTCAAAGCGATTTTTATAGGTCAGATGAATGTTCTCCATAGCCGAAATCATTGAAATTGCCGTTCAGATAGAAAAAAACGGGGAAAGAGTCTACCGCGAAGCCATCGGTCGATCGAAAAATCCTGAACTGGACCATCTGCTGCTTCGGATGGCAGAAGAGGAGCTGGAGCATGCCGACTGGTTTATGACTTTACAAGATGAAATTGAAAAAAGTCAGGATCGCCCGCAGATCGAGGAAATGGATGCGGCACTGGTCGAGGATATAATCGGAAAACAGGCGTTTTCACTGGCCGAGGTTAATTTTTCCCGGGTTAAAAGCAGCAAGGAGCTCATCGATATCTTTATAGAATTTGAAAATGACACGATTTTATTTTATGAAATGTTGAAAACCTTTCTCGTGGATGAAAAAACCATTGAACATCTGGAAAAAATAATCCGGGAAGAAGCATCACACATCGAAAAATTGAAAGACCTTGGCAGCCGAAATTCAACCCTGGCCGAAAAAACAGTTTAAAGAGGCCATGCACAATGGGTGTGTTAAAAACACCGGTAACTCGAAAAGACTGGAAATCATTTTTTAAATCCATGCCGTTTTGGGTTATCATCTTGATTGTCGTTATGCTGAGCGCCAGGTTCATTATCCTTTTGCTTTTCAACTGATTCAAACCGGATCACGAGAGCCGACTCGTTGATACGATATCTCTAGTTCTGCAGCTTTTCCAACTCGCGGACAATTCCTTCTAGAGGAGGTCTCTGGTTGATGTCGTGGACGTCGATGTATTGAATGACGCCCTTCTTATCAATCACAAAAATGGCCCTTTCCGACATACCGTCAGACCGCAATACCCCGTATTTATGAGCCACAGCACCGTGGGGCCAGAAATCAGAAAGCACCGGAAACCACAGGTTACCACCATCTGTAACCATCTGATGGGTCCAGGCAAACAACGTCGGGATGTTGTCCACAGAAATAGCAAGGAGTATGGCATCGTGCTGGTCAAAAATTTTCTTCACAATGTTGTAGCCCGGCCACTGATCTGAACAAACGGGCGTCCATGCTGCAGGAACAAAAGAAAGAACAACGTTCATTTTCTTCAGGTACTGACTCAAGGAGACCTTTCCGTCTGAAACGGCCGGAAGAATGAAGTCAGGCGCACGATCTCCCACCTTTACTTTCAAAACGCTATCTCTGGGTTTGAGGGTTCCCGGGTCGTAAATATCCTCCTTGAATATGTCTGACCTCCCATAAGAACGGGCATAGACCCCCATATCCAAAAACAAAAACACCGCCAACCCCATTAACACGAAAAGGATGGTCTTCTCGATTTTCATAACACACCTCCTATTTCAGGCCGGAAAGTTCAAGCATTATTTGTAAAAACCTCTCAGCCTTTTCAAATCCACCGACACTAGAGTAACAGACCTCATGGCTTCCGTCATCGTTGATTTTGACACCGATAAAATACGGGGTTCTGACCTCTCCAAGACTTTTATGAATAGAAAAATCGCCGTCTGAAAAAAGGGGAAAAGTCACCTCGTACGTTTTCTGGAATATGTCAACTTCAAACTGTGAATTGCCCGCGCCAATTCCTATCAATTTGAGTTTCCCTCTGGTGTTGGGGTCTTTTTCTATGTTTTCATATAACTCGTTCACCCGGAAAGCCTCTCGCTGACAATAGGGACAATACATGCTGAAAATTTGAATGATTACCACCTGAGCTTTAATCTCTGAGATATCAAACAGCCCCTCACCGGAAAGGCCGAGATAACTCCTGTGGGCAGGATCTTTGGGCACGTCAAGCTTTATTGCCGGCAGCGTGCCTCCCTTTTCGGGTGTCGAGTTCGCCCCACTGGGTTGAATATTGAATACGAAAACAAAAATGGCCACGGCAGCCAGTTGATTCATGAAGATTCTTTTCATCGTCCCTACTCCTTGCTTCAGGTGAATATCCCAAAAACCGGCGCGGCATCCCGCTGCCGGCAAGCTCAACGCTAAGGCAACGGAAAGCTGGCCATGGTCTCATTCAGCCCGGAGGCGGCCAGTTCTTCCGCCGTAAGCCACTTCACGCCCCTTTTCAGGAACGTACCGATCTTAAATAAGTCTTTGTCAAGGCTGTGTTGCGTCTGGTCAAAGGCTCGATTCCATATGACACGACCATCGGCGACCCGGATCAACTCCATGGCAAAAGCCACAGAGGCCGGGGTACTCACCGACATCCGGGTCCCAACCCGTTGTCGGAAGCGGTAAATCGTGCCACTAACGACCGCGTCTGCATGCAGACTTTTTCCCATCTGGATAAGGAGACGGCGTTCTGATCCCCGAAGACCTTGTGAAAGATTTTTGGAATTGATACCCTCTACAGTCCAGAGCGGAATCGCTGTGTATGGCGTCTTTTCCTTGAAAAAGGCGATCAGTTTTCTGTTCATGAATTCGTCACTGCCAACTTCAATCGTACCGGTTTGAACCATAACATCACATTCCAAGCAACGAACCGTTGTACCAATCTCATAATGTTGTGTCGCCATGGTGAACGGCAGGACGAGCACCGATTTTATGTTTAAAGGCCGAGGCCGAGTTGGGGATGAGACGGCACATCCCAGAATGAAAAAAGCAACCGTGGCCCAGGCGAACCGCTTTAAGCCAGCTATTCTTTGCCATGTCTTCCCAGGATCGAGACACTTTAGCACCCACCACCGCTCACTTCTCGCATTAACCAAGCATCTCATGATGACGCCATTCATACTGAACTCCTTTCTTCCCTTTGTACTTGTTTCCTTCTATTTAACACAGTTGCCGGTACTTTGCTACATTTCTCTTTAGTCTTCCATGCGTTTCAAGGCGCCATCCCGGCAGAACAGCCCATGTTTGTTGGGAGCCGCGTAATCACTCTTTTAGAGATCTTTCCAGGTCGGCACGTATGAATTGATTGGGTTAATGAAGAGGGTCAGAAAAACCTCTTGTACCGGGAATTTGTTTGCACCAGAAACCATAGGAAGTCAAACGCTTGCCCCATGACAAATTTTACCGCTTTTAGCATTTGGCTGGACAGGTTATAAATAATGAGGGGACGAGCTTGTGAAATATTTTTCAATAGACGAAGGTGAATTGATAAGGGTCGGAAACAGTATTTACTTGACTTGAAAGTTAAAATCTAAGATATTTGTGATACAATAGAATTGGGTAAGATAAATAGCGTTTTTAAAAATGAAGGCGAGTCTCAAGATGCTGTGTTCGCCTTCTTTGCTCATCTACGGCGTTCTGGAAATACCGATGACAGCAGGTGATTGCCTTTGAGAATAACCGATATGAGCACCAAAAAAGTCCTTGTTATTGATGATCAGCGAAGCCAGCTGAAATTAATGAGAAAAATGTTGGAGAGGTTTGGTTATTTAGCTGTTACGGTGGACAGCGCAGAAGAGGCCGAATATATATTAAGGTCCGGAGAAAACTTTTCAATAATCATTACGGATTTGAAAATGCCATGGTTAAATGGCTTAACTTTTTGCAGGAATGTGAAAATCTTTCATCCCAATTCAAAGATATATGCATTATCCGGCTATCTTTATGACTTTGATATTAATGAATTACAGGATGCGGGTTTTGATGGGCTGTATCAGAAACCCATCAGTAAAGCGCAGTTAATAGAGATTTTAAATACTGATACCGAAAAATCCTGAAACAGATCCTGTGGATATCAGTGGACATGTTGAAACCCAATTTCCTATTCATCGGTGCACAAAAGTCTGCAACTACCAGCATCAGCGTAATGCTTTCAAACCACCCCGACGTTATCGTTGCCAAAGGAAAGGAACCGCATTTCTTTTCCGAAAACCGTCAATACGCCC
>JASFLX010000278.1:0-4142 GCA_050117895.1 Desulfobacterales bacterium
TCCTTTTTATAGCGGGCATAATTAGCAGGCGCCATTGCAAGGAGTGGTTCCCAATCAGCCTCTAAGGAAAGTGTCGGACATATCGTCACACAACGCCAACAATAAATGCACGGATCTTGAATTCGCGGCGGTTCAGCTTCAATATCAATCCCCTGGACCGGACAGTTCTCCTCACATTCGTGACACTGGATACACGTCTCATTATTGATGCTGAATTTCGGCATGAACTTCTTGATAGCCTCTTTATTTTAGCATAGAAACCCTGGCCCACAGAACCAGGGTTTCTATGCTAAAATAAAATGACCACCACAGACGCTAGATTGGCTTTCAAGTAATCCAGCACAGTGATGGCCATAATGTTTTCCTAAACCAACTACCCTTCGAGAAAATACCAAAAATTAAGATTTTCATAAGCGTCAGCACCATAAATGTTTTCGTAAACCGCAAGTGATTTGAGCATCAATTTAATATTTCCTAAGACAGAGAAACTTAAAATCAAATAGAATAACCTGAGTTATGGATTGGTCTCAAAGACGTCAGCGTGCCTGTATGTCGGGCCCGAAGGGAACAGATTGATTTTAGTACTGATCCCACTACCATACTCTTCAAGGGGTGCCTCCAAGTTAAATACATACATCTGTTTATCACCAATCATTTTACAAGCTGTAAATCCACATGAATAATAAAGATATCCGTAGAACCGGCCGTCCGGTCCAAAAATATGGTTGAGGCAGGGCTCATGAAGCGTAGTGGGACAAATCCATTTTGTCATCTCTATCAAGGTCTTTTGATCCTTGACCTTTTTCCACGTTTCACCAAACAGTATTGTATCATTATCTTTCGGATCGAACAGGATCCCTAGCGGTGAGCGTGCGTTGAATCCGGCATACTTGTCGGAATAATAAATGTTGTAATTATCCCATTTGTTGATTAAATCTTGAATGGTCAATTGGTCATGGCCTTTCGGTACAGTTTTAAACTTACCGTATCTCTCTTCCATTGAAGTAAAACCGGAGATAATCAGAGCCATTAGAATAATACTCATGAATCTATATTTTTTTATTATCTTCATCTTATTACCTCCTGACGAGTTGTCTTTCTTTGAGTTTGTGAAATAGATATTCCACTAAACAAACCAATACAACGGTACAGACTAATTTTTAATTTCTTTCTCACCTCCTTTCATCTAAAACAGGGCCCAAGGTGGTCACCCATCCTCTTCTAAGGCATTATTACATCTCCGCTCAAGTCATTCTGACAATACACCTGCTGCCCTGTTTGATTTATATCATGCCGACCCCGCATCGCCTTGAGGAATCAATTTTGTTCTCTTACCGGCAGTATGTGGCGGCACATCCCCGCTATTGAAACAAATCCATGCCAAAAGAATGAAAAAGTATAAGAGAGTAGTCGTAAATAAAAGCCCTTCTGCAGCTCAATGCCATTATTTTTCTCAAGCCCCTGTGAAAGTTAAGAAGTATCCGATAAAGTTTGAAAGGTTCTAAAACAAAGGCCGAACGCTGCAATTCCGGTTTACGCCATGGCTGAATCTGGATGTCATATTCGGGGAACAGTATTCTAAGGCATGATATTAAGATTTTACATTCTTAAGGACAACCTGTTAAGAGAAGTGCTTAATCATCGTAAACCTCCTGTTCGTTTGAGGTTTTCCATTTTAATAATTAATTATTTTGATAATACAGCAATAATTATGCCAATTGAGATGGTGTGAAGGATGCCCGTTGCCGGTTGCCAGTTACCGGATACGAACGTGTGGGATTGAAATTCGAATTTGGAGGTTTTCTTGTCATCCAACAGTCAATCTGTTTATCAACTGAACAGCATGACTGTTTATTATATGAACACTTTATGGTTTATGTTAATATTGACAAACCGTGCCAGGATGTGTATTAATACACACTATGGATAGCCGTAAAATCATCAAAATACTCAAGCATAATGGGTGGTACGAAATTGCAAAATCCGGCTCTCATACCCAGTTCCGGCATCCAGAGTAAAAAGGAAGAGTCACCGTTCCACATCCCAAAAAAGACATACCGATTGGCACATTAAAAAGTATCGAGCGCCAGTCAGGTATCAAATTCAGTTGAGGTATTGTCATGTCGAACTATATTGCTATCGTTCATAAAGAGACAAAATCAGATTTCGGTGTATCGTTTCCGGATTTTCCCGGATGCATCACCGCTGGGAAAAATATTGATGAAGCCAAGGATATGGCCCAAGAGGCTCTCTCCCTTCATATCCGGGGCATGCTCGAAGACGGCGAACAATTGCCCGCCCCCTCCAAGCTCGAAGAGATCATGAGCGATCCCGACTACGTCGATGCAATCGCTTTTTTGGTCGTTTCGGCACCTGATGTCAAACCCCGCACTGTCAGGGTGAATGTCACCGTACCTGAAATGACGTTAAAACAAATTGATGCCGCTGCTAAAAAACGCGGTATGTCCAGATCGTCATTCTTAGTTCATGCGGCACAGAATGCTATTCAGTCTATCCAATCCGACGCATCTGCCTAAATCTTTCCCTGACGTTTTACTGGGCTGTGGGTTGGCGAGGTTGCGAGCCGTCTCACACCAGTGTGCTTTTAGCTGTATTTTTATCATTCATAATCTTCATCAAAATAATCATCATATTCCGGGTACTGTGGTGGAGACTCGCCAATTGATTTTATAATGTTAATAGATTTTTTTCTAAGATTCGTCTCTTTCAAAGATTGTACACGGATACGATGCCACCAATCATCACCAAAATCGAATAAGTAATGAAAGACATCCTTTTTATCCAAACCCACATCACCGATACGAGTCTTGGCAGTAGATTTTTTCTTTCTACCAAACCCCATAATATCTTCGACATTTTGAGGATGTGTTATTTCTGGCGCTTCATAGATTGAATGAACACTCTTTGTGTCCTTTTTAGTTATAAAAAAGGAATATAGGTGCGGGTCATATCTATTGAATGCATTAAAAATTGTTTCATGAAGATCATCAAAGGTGCAGTTTTCAGATGCTTCAATAATTCTGTATATTTTTGGTATTCCGATAATTGATACTCTAAGTTGATAAACTCTCATTTTATCCTTATCCCCATTCCTACTTAAATGTATTGTTAACATTTATTGGAACAGTTCACGGTATGCCGCTCTTTTTTCCTTACTCCATTTTGTACAGTAGGCCGGCTTACCCTGCATAACCAGTTGTAAACACGCATCACATTTAGGACTGCATTTTAGGATTGATCGATCATCTCCTTTTCGAGCCTTTTTCGGCCATTCCGGATCAACCCATAACATCCGGGCCAATCCGATAAGATCCGCACTTTTTTTCTGCAAAATGGACTCCGCTTTTGCCGGAGTTGAAATTCGTCCTGCCGCAATAATAGGGACCCTTACTGCCTTTTTCACGGTTGCGGCCAAGGATACCATGTAAGCGGTTCTTTTGGCCTTGTTAATGGTTTCCGGAAGAAAAAAAGATTCATAAGTACCGCCCATGGTCGATATATAGGCAACTCCCTCTTTCTCCAAATCTTTAGCCAGTACGATGGATTCTTTTGCCTTAAGGCCGTCTGGAAGCCACTCATCCACCAGAAAGCGATACCCAACCGGAAAATTTCCTACAGTATCTTTTACACGTTTTAAAACTTCCAGAGGAAATTTGATACGATTTTCAATCGATCCACCGTAAGCGTCGGTCCGTTGATTGGTCCTTGGTGATACAAACTGGGCAAGTAAGTAGCCGGTCCCTCCATGGAGTTCTACCAAATCAAATCCTGCTTTTTTAGCTCTTAAAGCAGCATTGGCAAACTGTTTCTGAATGGCTGTCATCTCCCTTTTGGTAAGCGCCCGAGGAGGTTTCCCAAATGCCGGAACAACTGATGGTGCTACGGGTTCTGCAACATGAGCAAACCGTCCTGCGTGATTAATCTGAAGACCGGCCAGGCTCTTTTCATTTTTTATGGTATTGGCAAGCGTTTCAAGGCCGTTTAAGTATCGGTTGTGGTCACATCTTATGGTTCGGGGTGATCCGCTCCCATTCGGCGTTATACTAGCATTTTCGACCATAATCATTGCTGCCCCGCTTTGCGCCATTTCTTTGTAATAGTAAAGCAACAAAGGAGATATC
>JASFLX010000279.1:0-4137 GCA_050117895.1 Desulfobacterales bacterium
GAAAAACCGATCAATAGATCTGATTTGGCCAAGATGGTTCGTAACGTCCTGGATGAACAATAATGATACCGATTATACATTCGTTGAATAATTTGACGCTATTTATCACACCATTTTAATCATAAAATCTCTATAGTTGATCTAACCCTTTATAATATTAGCATATATTTTATATTATCATCCCGGTACATTTTTTGCATAATCATGTCATGGATTAGAATACCAAAGGAGGGTCGACATGAATTATAGTCTTTTGAAAAGGGGCATGTTTTTGTTAGCTGTTGTTTTATTTATATTTTCATTCACTTCCTGTAGTACAACCGGTGGGGCTGTCGGTCTTGAATGGGGCCATGAAACGGGTAACGGACATCATCATAAAGTAAAAAAAGCCAAAAAAGGAGGTCCGCCACCTCATGCACCGGCCCATGGATATCGGGCAAAATATAACTATCGGTATTACCCTTCGTGTAGGGTTTACTATGATGACTATAGAAAATTATATTTTTACCTTGAAGGGGATAACTGGCGGATATCCGCATCATTGCCTCATGCGTTACAATTAGGACTTGGTGGTTATGTCAGCATCGAGATGGATGAAGATAAGCCCTATATTTACTACGAAGAACATAAGAGAAAATATCCTTCAGGCCAATTCAAAAACAAGTATAAAAGGAAAAATAAGTAATTTAACTTAATAGCAGAAAACCAAATTAGACTTAACGACAATTTCAGAACTGATTTTGCTTTAGACCGAAATTATACCAATGAATGGATTAACCAGAGAAACCGATACTGTAGAGAGTCTAAAAAAGCGCATTACTGACATGGAAAACCTTCTGCATGCCGATCGAATGTTATGCAATATTCTTGATCCCATGGAGCTATATTCTACCATCGCAGGGCTCATTAGGGAACAACTCAAGGTTTCTACTATATGCATCTTCAATTATCAACCGGATATTGAAAAATTCGAATTGGTTTACAGCCATGGACTCAATAATTTGAATCTTACATTTAATAAATATGACGGTTCTCTTTGGCAAGAAATTCTTCAAAAAAAACCTTTTCCCGTAATGGATAATTCCGGCAACCTTATGTTTAAGGAATTTTCTGAAAACCAGATGTTGAAAGGGCTGCGTTCCCAATGGTGGATTCCTTTTATTGTGAAAAGGGAGGTGATCGGCCTTTTGACGATTGGAGAGAAGGATAACGCTTGTCCCATTGATGAGGCCGAATATAATTATTTAAGACATGTCGCCAATCAAGCATCGGTCTGTATGCATGCGTGTAAAATTCATTTAAAGAGACAAAAGGAAAGGCAAGAACTGGATAAAATACTCCAAAATTTATCTCTCCTATACAACATTGGCCGAGCCATGACGTATATCAGTGATTTAAAAAACCTTCTCCAATATATATTGAGAAAGGCTATCATGATAACTCATGCAGAAAAAGGTTCCATTATGCTTCTTGATCCTGATACAAATCGATTATGCGTCAGTGTTATAGAGGGATTGGAAGATACTGAGCGGCAGAAAAAGATAAACAACAAACAGGTTACGTGTAAATGTTTCAAACCCGGAGAAGGCGTGGCCGGACAAGTTTTTCAAGAAGCAACGCCCATGGTATTAAATAATGTTAAAGGCGAAGGCAAATTCATCGAAGCGGATAACTCCTTTGTTCGTTCTATCGCTTGCATTCCCATGCTCGTCTACAATGAAGCCATCGGCGTCATCAATGTGACGAATAAAAAGGATGACAAACCCTTTACTGATGTTGACCTTGAAATGTTGAAGGCCGTTACGGACCAGGCAGCATTGGCCATCAACAAGGCACAACTCCGGGACATGGCAGTCACTGATTTCCTGACGGGTTTGTATATTCGACGTTATTTTATGTCAAAGCTTCAGGATGAGTTATTAAGATCTGAACGCTACAACAAAGTATTCTCAATTGTGATGGCCGATATCGATAAATTCAAAAATGTCAACGATACTTATGGCCATAATGCAGGAGATAACGTCCTAAAAGCCGTCGGGGAGTTTTTCCAAACAAACATCAGGCAGGTGGATATTGTCGCGAGATATGGTGGGGAAGAATTCGTGATATTATTTCCTGAAACCGACAAACAAGCCGCTTACGTTCTGGCAGAACGGTTGAGAAAAGGATTCTCTCAAAAAAGACTGGATATTTTAACCGGACTTTCCATTAGCTCAGGCATATCAACTTATCCTGAAGATGGAAAAGATATCAAGACGTTGATTCAAAATGCAGACATAGCCATGTATTCCGCAAAGCAGGGCGGGCGTAATAGAGTCGTTAATTTTTCAAATAAAATGTCTCAAAAAACCTTAAAGATAAGTGTGTCCTGATGTGTTGTTATCCTTTTTATTACGGGCATGGTTCGTGTAATTTGCCATGTTCGGACAATTTGATTCAAAAGACGAGTTGCCGTGGCTATACACTTATCGAAATAATGATTGTGATGGCAATCCTTGGGACCTTATCCGCCATGGCGGTGCCGAATTATTTGAAATATAGAGAAAATGCTAGAGTTGCTGTGGCTCTGACGGATATACGCATGATAGAAAAACAAATAAAGGGTTATGAGTTTGATAACAATAGACTGCCTGACAGCCTCAACGATGTATTCAATAACAATCCCATAGATCCCTGGAACAATCCTTACCAGTACGTAAGAATCACCGGCGAAAAATCACAACGCGGGATTTTGCGGAAAGATCATTTCATGGTCCCGGTAAATACGGATTATGATCTTTACAGCATGGGCAAAGATGGAAGAAGTCAATCCGCTTTTACATCCGATGCCAGTCAGGACGATGTTGTTCGTGTTAACAACGGGGGGTTTGTGGGTCTTGTTTCCGATTATTGATAAGAGTCTATCTATGAAATTTGAAACTAAAATATTCAGCAGTCTGATCGCCCGCAGAATCTTTGTATTGTTTGTCTGCTGTGCGCTTCTTCCCATTTTTTGCCTTTCCATAATCTCATATGTCCATGTGACGAAACAGTTAAATAAGCAAACCTACCAACGACTTAAACAAACGGTGAAGGGCCACGGTTTATCCCTTTACGAACGTTTGATGTTTCTCGAAACCGAATTGCAGTTTTTCGCATCTTCCTTGAAAAAGCCTTTACAGAATCCCGATCAGACACCGTTGGCTGATTTTAGTGAACGACTTGCCCGTCGTTTCAAGGCGGTGGCTCTTTTCAACAATGCAGATGAATATACATCGGTCTTCAAAACCATGGAACATCCTAAAAAACCGGGTGTCCAAGAAATGAATCACATGAATGCCGGCCATACAGCCCTCTCGATTTTAAACCCTTCGGAATCTTTGCCGCGGATATTTATGATGCGGCTGCTGGATTCAAAGGACATGACGTCAGGATTTTTGGTCGCAGAGATCAACCCTGATTACCTATGGGGAACTGATCAGGGAAATGCATTACCCACAAACACCGAAGTTTTTATTTTCGATGAGACAAAAAACCTTCTTTTTACTTCTTTGTCAAATAAAGAACCATTTACCCGCCGGGTTGGCCTTAAACTTAAAAACTCAGCCTCGGGTGAGTTCGAGTGGACACACGGAAATGAAAAATACCTGGCAAGTTACCGGACAATTTTTATGAAGCCCCGTTTTTTGGAATATGGATGGACCGTGGTTCTCAGTCAATCCAGAGCCGATGTGCTGGCTCCCATGTCTGATTTTAAGACGATTTTTTTCCTGGTTGTGCTTATGTCCTTGTGGGTGGTATTGCTTTTTAGCATTTACTATATCCGAAAGAGTATGGTGCCGGTTGAGTTACTGAAAAAGGGGACTCGCCGGATTGCCATGAAAGATTTTGACTACAAGGTTCAAATCACAAGCCGCGATGAATTCGCAGAGCTCGGCAAAGCTTTTAATGAGATGTCCGATCGGTTAAACAGACAATTCAGGGCCCTGGATACCATGTCAGAGATCGATCGCGCTATTTTGTCATCATTGGAAAGCAGAATAATCGTGGAAACGGTGATCAAACGAATGTACGATTTGTTCGCCTGCGATTTTGCTGCCATAAGCCTGATGGATTCGGAGCAGAATAGTACTGCCCGAGTATATTTTAGCTATCACA
>JASFLX010000280.1:0-4124 GCA_050117895.1 Desulfobacterales bacterium
TGGAAGGCTGTGGATAATAATATCCAAGGAACAGCAAATCTCGTTGAAATTACCAATAAATTTAATGTTGAACGCTTTGTTTTTGTCTCTACCGACAAAGCGGTACGACCGGTAAATATAATGGGTGCTTCAAAACGGATAGCTGAAATGTTGATACAGAGTCAAAACGGTTGTGGGCTTTCACATACAAAATTTATGACAGTTCGTTTTGGTAATGTTGTCGGGAGTGTCGGCAGTGTGGTTCCACTTTTTAAAAAACAAATCAAAAAGGGCGGACCCGTTACTGTCACACATCCTGAAGTAACGCGATTTTTCATGACGATCCCTGAAGCATGTCAACTAATTCTTCAGGCAGGTGCCATGGGCAAGGGCGGTGAGATATTTTTATTTGACATGGGTACATCCATAAAAATTGATGATATGGCCAGGGATCTCATTCGACTCTCTGGATTTGAGCCTGATGTGGACATCAAAATCGAATATATTGGTCTCAGACCGGGTGAAAAACTTTCCGAGGAGCTCGTCATTGAAGGAGAAGATGTTATTCCCACCAGCCATGAAAAAATAATGGTGCTAAAGGGAATGGATTGCAATTTAGAGATTTTAAACGGTAATATAAATACGTTGATTCAAATAGCCAATGACCAAAATATAGAAAAGATTAAAGCAAAGCTTCAAAAAATTGTGGCCGAATATCGGCCCGTTTAACATCCGTTTTTTTGACGATATTGACACGAATTGAATATTTGTAGGAAGTGAGACCTTTGAAAAATTTTCACTTTTGCCTGCCCAGTTAAATCCAAATTTCATATTTAACCGCGGTTCAAGACCAAGGCAAATCTGCAGGATAGCAGATTTGGACAGCTGTTAAGCTGCCTGCAAAGGCGAGGGGCATGGACGCCCCGAGTCAACGCGAAAATTTTAACCAAATGAATACATTTAGTATTTTGAGGATTAAAATTTGATCCTGACGCGGGAATTGGGCAAAAGGGGGCGTTTTGCAAAGGTCTCTGATTTTAAAAAAGCCGTGATAATGGATACTCGTTGTTACGGCTTTTGTTATTTTTCAAGTTGTGGTATATGAATGAACTCGGGAGCTTCGTCCCCAATTAGAATAATGGCCCCGGTGAAATAGAAAAAAGTTTCACTGGGTAAAAATGATGGGTTTGGCGGCATAAACAGGCCGCCATTAAATTACAATTGAGTAAAAAGGGGCGTTTTGCAAAGGTCTCGATACTTCGCAAAAGGTTTAATATGAAAAGCGAGAGTGATTTAAAAATTGAAAAGCTGCAGAAAAAAGGTGTTAAGATTCCCAATCCCGAAAGTATTGAAATCGGAGCTGAAGTTGACACGGATAGAATTTCCGGTGATGGGGTTGTGATTCATGGGGGGTGCAAGCTCTATGGTAGTTCGACCCTTATTTTACGAGATACAAAGCTGGGATATGAAGGTCCTGTCACCATTGAAAACTGTCAAGTGGGATCTCAGGTTGAGCTTAAAGCGGGCTTTTTCAGGAATGCCGTTTTTCTGAAAAAATCGAGTATGGGTTCAGGTTCCAATGTTCGGGAGGGAACCATACTTGAAGAAGAATCCAGCGGTGCCCACACGGTCGGGCTAAAACAAACCATTCTTTTCCCTTATGTGACGCTGGGGAGTTTGATTAATTTTTGTGACTGCTTAATGTCTGGTGGTACAAGTCGAAAAAACCACAGCGAAGTCGGAAGTTCTTACATTCATTTTAACTACACACCCAATCAAGACAAGGCCACGCCGTCACTAATCGGTGATGTGCCCAGGGGGGTTATGATAGATCAGCGCCCGATATTCCTGGGAGGGCAGGGCGGTCTTGTGGGCCCGTGCCGCCTGGAATTCGGCACGGTTATAGCCGCCGGCTCAATACTTCGAAAGGACGAATTAAGGTCCGAACGCCTGGTTTTTGGAAGCATGGGCAAAGGGGGAAACATTCCGTTTTTACGTGGAAAATATTTTAACATCAAACGGATAACATTTAATAACGTTATTTATATTGCAAACTTGATTGCTCTCGAACACTGGTATACTCATGTGCGCTCTCAATTTTTATCGGATGATTTCCCGGAACCTCTTTTTGAAGGCCTAAAAGAAAAGCTCGACATGGCAATTGCTGAAAGAATACATAGATTTAAAGCCCTAAGCCAAAAAATGTCTGATTCTGTAAGCGACGATTATGATGCCAAAGAAAATGAATCTCGCCTGGTTCGACAACAAAAAAATGAGCTTTATAAGAAATGGAATGAGCTGGAAGATACGTTTAAATCTCAGCGAAATACAGAAATAAAGACGCGTTTGAAAGATATTTTTTTGGAAAAGATCGATATGGGCATCAAAACATCAGGCAAGGATTACATTTCAGTGATAAAAGGACTGTCTATTGAAGACAAAAATGCCGGCACCGGTTGGCTTCAAGGAATTGTTGACTCCGTAACTGCTGAATCACTGAAGCTCATACCTTCTTTTTCCTGAAAGAATTGCCACCAAGATGATATATTAAGACTTTAAAAGGATTGTATAATGGGTAAGCTTTTCGGCACAGATGGAATAAGGGGTGTTGCTAATCAATATCCGATGACACCTGAACTGGCCGTAACCATTGGAAAAGCTGTTGCGGCGATTTTTAAAGGAGGTTATAAGCATTCAAAAATTGTCATGGGTAAGGATACCCGTATTTCCGGAGATATGCTGGAACATGCTCTGGTCTCCGGGATCTGCTCTATGGGTGTGGATGCATATCTCACAGGGATTCTTCCGACTCCCGGTGTGGCTTTTATAACGTCCTCTACCGGTTCAAATGCCGGCATTGTCATTTCTGCATCCCATAATCCTTATTATGATAACGGAATAAAAATCTTTAAAAATAACGGGTATAAGCTCTCCGATGAAGAAGAAGATAAAATTGAACAGCTTGTATTTAATAAAAGCATGGCGCCATCGCCAAAATCGGTGCAGCATACCGGCCGTGTTTATAACATCGAGGATGCCGCCTGCACTTACGGAAATTTTCTGAAATGCACGGTTTCGGAAAATCATAATTTTAAAGACTTGAAGATCGTCATCGATTGTTCAAACGGCGCAACATTTGAAGTTGCACCGTCAATTTTTACCGAACTTGGGGCAAAAGTTAAAACACTTTATAATAACCCTGACGGTAAAAATATTAATGATAACTGCGGATCCCAACATCCCGAGAACCTGAAAAAAAGTGTTGTTAAAAATGGAGCTGATATCGGCTTTGCCTTTGATGGAGACGGGGACAGGCTTATTGCTGTTGATGAAAAAGGGGCGGTTGCAACCGGTGACCAGATACTGGCGGTTTGTGCAAAGAGCATGAAACAAAAAGGGCTGCTTAAAGGCAATCAGGTGGTCAGCACGATCATGAGCAACATAGGGCTCGGGCAGGCTTTGAAAGAAATGGGTATAAAACATTTGACGGCAAAAGTTGGGGATCGGTATGTTATGGAAAAAATGGTTTCCTCTGGGGCTATTCTGGGGGGAGAAGATTCCGGCCACATGATTTTCTTGAACTACCACACCACCGGAGATGGTATCCTTGCCGCCATAAGACTGATTGAAGCCATGAAGGATGAATCAAAACCGATTTCCGAGCTTTTTAAAATAATGACGGTTTTTCCTCAGGTCCTCATGAACGTAGATGTAATGCACAAACCGGACCTCAAAAGTGTTGCAGGCATTGCAGATGCAATAAAATCGGTTGAATCTGTTCTGGGCAAAAAGGGCAGGGTGGTTGTTCGTTACTCCGGAACACAACCCATATGCAGGGTCATGGTGGAGGGACCGACCGTGAATGAAACCCGAAAGT
The DNA here is from genome assembly GCA_050117895.1 of Desulfobacterales bacterium. Classification (GTDB taxonomy): domain Bacteria; phylum Desulfobacterota; class Desulfobacteria; order Desulfobacterales; family UBA11574; genus S5133MH16. Next base: position 3,857 of record JASFLX010000280.1, read on the forward strand.
ACTGCAAACAACTCGCTGATATTATAAAGACAACCCTCGGAAAGTAATGACTAAAAAATCAATCCCGACTCCCTAATATTCTGAGCAACATAAGGAACAGGTTTATAAAATCTAAATACAATGTCAACGCACCTAAAATGGTACCTTTTCTAAGGGTTCCGCCGTCAAGCCCTTCTGGCTGTGAAAGCGCCATTGTCCTGAGCTTCTGAGTGTCATATGCTGTCAACCCCACAAAAACGATCACACCGATATAACTGACAATCAGGCT
>JASFLX010000281.1:0-4109 GCA_050117895.1 Desulfobacterales bacterium
CTTATGGCGGACTCCGTCAATGGACAATGGATGTAAATTTTATTTTATGGGCCGGATTTTTTAAAAAAATATTTTTTTTATGCTCATTACGCTTTAGTTGGAGTAATCCCATAATCTTAAACAGGTCTGATTTGTGTGTACCATTAAGTATCACAAGGTTGGTTCTTTTGCAGATATATCTTTGGGACACAAGATATCGCCTTTTCGGATCTTTGTTCTATAGCAATGCTCTGCAGGCTATACTAATAAAAAAGATAGGGCCATTGCTGACCCCTGCACGTTAAAAATGTTTCTTATTAATTTATCCGGACAAGACAATGTTCCTATCCATGTAAGTTACACTCCCCTAAATGGTTCATCAGAATGAGTAAGAGCAGCCGTTTTCAGTGCACTAATAATGTAACAAAATTAATTTTTTTTAATCTTAATTGAATCTACTTGTAATTTTCTTGCCTTACGATATTTTTGAGGCATGTGGTTTATACCGTCAATAGAAGAATAGATAGGTATGGAGAGAGCTAATGAAAACTTATCTTTTTATCTGGTTTTGGCTATTGACATTCTTTGCATTGGTCTCTGGGGTAAACGCTGAGACCGAACCTTTTATTAAATCAGGACAGTCATCATATTTTCAATGGAAGATGCTTAGAGGGCTGGATACCGAATGGAAGGGTTGGAAAATTCATCTCGGAGGTCAACTGGCAGCGGATGCCATTGCGTATGACAAAGACAACAAGAAAGAGGATGGCCTCAGGTGGGAAACAGTTAATTTGCGAGTAACCGGAAGTTATAACAACAAGTTCTCTTTCTTCATAGAGCCGGATCTTCTGGGCATTGACACGAAAAACAATTTGTACGAAGCATGGGCGGGTTGGGATATTACCCCGGCATTTCAGGTGAAAGTGGGTCAGATCCAAGTGGCCTTAAATAGTGAATTTGCAACCCGCCCGGAGGATTTTCCATCCATAGACTATGGTTTCAGCTCATATCTGGACGGTCGATACGATCTTGGCTTGCAAGTTGACGGTTTATTATGGGACAGCACCATCTGGTACCAAGGATCCGCCACAGCAGGCCAAGGCTTTGATCTTGACGGCAACCGGAAATCAGATCCCCAGTATTCCATTCGGACAGTTGTCTTCCCGATGCAAGCTGCCGGCTATGATTTCCTGAAAGGAGGATTCTTGGGTCTGGGTTTTGCTTGGAGTCCGGATTATGATGACGAAATCTTTTTACAAACACCTCTGAGATCCACCGTTTTTACAACCAAAAATTTAGATGGCGATTCAGCCAGATGGATACACGCCGAATTCGGTTGGTCCTGGGGGGCATTCCGGATGGGCGCTGAACGGGTAGATGGCGAGATTCAGGACGTGAAAGTTGGCAGTACCACCCATCAGGATTTTGACCAATTGACTTCATGGTCTGCATACGCATCATGGAATATTACTGGAGAGCGGATGAGATGGGAGCGGGGAAGATGGCTACCTCCTGCGCTTGATGGTAGGCCTGAGCACAAAAAACAAATTTTTGATTTCTTAAAGTTTTTGGATCCCTTGGGATGCTTAGAGGTGGCATTTCGCTATTCCAATGCCGACATTGATCGTGGGCTGTTTGATGCTGGGCTGACAACGTATAATCCATCAACCCAGGAAGTTCGAACGGCCACCTTGAACCTGAATTGGTATCCGCAACCTGGGTTAAAAATAACGGCAGGGTGGGTTAAAACAATTGCGGACCACGAGCTTTCCACGCTGGGAGAAACCAATCGGGATTCTTCATACTTACTTAGAATGAGCCTTTCCCTCTAATGCTGCTGTCTGTGTAAAACGAAAAAGGTGTCTTTTTCATTCAACTTTTCGGAAAAAAATGGAAGACCGGTTAGATATGGGAACAACAGGAGCATAGCAAGCCGGAACCGACCTCTTTACATAGATCACACCTCGATTTCAAAGCGCTGCTCAGCTTCTTAGTGAAATTTAGCCGCTTACTGTAGCGTTCTCTTCGGCGCGTGAGCCTGTGGAATATTGCTGTCCAACCCATCACGGGTACCGTTCCATACAGAAGAAGCTCCCAAGCTGTTTGTCGGAAGTGAGATAGATCCGGATAGGCTTCAAGAAGCGTGTCGAGCAGCGGAGAAAAATTATCGCCACTTGCCTTTGACATGGAGCGGAGAATACCAACGATCTCACGCCGGATGAGCCGCTTCAAATCTTTTTTCCGAGTAAAAACCATCTCAAAATCAAAATGCACCAGCCGGTCCCGCGAGACAAACACGTGAGACAGGGTGGGATTTTCCTGGAGCAAGCGAGGCTCCCCGAGCTCGAGAGCACGGGCATGGCGTTTTCCCCAGATCCGCGCATACCTGGCTATGATTTCCTTCTTGTACGCAAGTGATTTTTGATCGTCCCGCAGTACCTCTGCCAATGTGGGGCCCGGGATCCACTCCATGGCGATACAATGGGGGGTATCCAGAGGAAGTATGGACAGGGGGTAAACCTCTGGAACGTCGAAACCCTCCTGCTTCCAAAGCGAAAGCACATCAAGCTCGATATCGTGCCGGGCCCTAGCAGTGATTGAAGATTTCCGTACAAGAAAAATGGAGCCGAGCTGCCGAAACAGTGCCTTTGTCCGGCTCCGCTTTAGACCATAGCACTTTAAAACCATGAACTTTTCGTTGTGTTCAACTTTTATCACCCGCTGTTTACCGTCGCCGCGACGACTGATGTTCAGAACCTGGGCGGCTCTGATATTGAGGCTTGTTATGACGTTTTCCATATCATTAACAGAGAAATCTTTGTAAAACCTGAGCGGATACAATTAGAAATTCTTATATAAAAATCGCTGTGTTAAGTTCACTTTTAGCTATCTTCCTTCAACATTGAGGATCCTTGTTTTCTTTTTCAGTGTTCTAAGTGTGATGTACACTCCGAACCCGCCTAAAAACAGACAGAGCCATACCTTATCGATTATTATTTTTCCGGTTATGATATAGTCACCAACAAATTCCAGGACAGTAAATGATGCAATCATCGCAAAAAAACCGGAATATTCTCTTTTTATGATATGCCTGAATGAAAAAGACAGGCTGGGTGGTTTCCAGTTTTTAAAATTGGGGATAAATGCAGGTGTATCCTTTGCGTAATCCAAGTAATCTTTACCATATTTCTCCTTGAGAAACGCTTCTTCGGCCAATATTATCCTCTCGTAATACAACCAGAAAGCAAGCCCGTAAATTATACTGACCCACCACAAACGGATAAACAGAGTAACTCCTAAAAACATGAAAAAATTTCCAAAATACAAAGGATTGCGCATCAAGGAATACATGCCGGTAATATTAAGTGAATCGGCTTTTTGAGTTTTTGTATTTCTTCCGGAAGTTCTTTTTGGCACATAAGCAATGGTATAACATCGAACAAGGAAACCAAAAAATGATACTGACAGGCAAAGCATTTCCCAAATCAAATCATAGGCATGGGAGCCTTTTGGATAACCGAACTCTGATAGGCCCGAGAGGAGGATCGGGACAAAAAATAATGGTAAATAACTGCGCCATCGAAATAGCCGGTGACCAGCCCTCACAGAATTTTCATGCAATATCATTGTTGTGCCTCATTTCTTCCCCCTGAATAAGGCTTACACTGCCCCGTTAAAAGATAGTCTCAATCTTTGCCGCAGACTTATAAATACCCGCCGTCACGGGAAGGATATTATTTTCTTAACCAATAAAATTTTAAACGATGAAGATGACAGCAACATTAAAAAAAATTAAATTTTTTTAATTTTTAAAATTGATTTCTTCGCATATATAATCACTGAGCTACATCTCAAATCGACAGTAATGATCGATTCCCATGGCAAGGAGTTAGGCTACTTTCCTTTTCTTAAACCGTCCCAGATTTTTCATGGTCTGTTTCAGGTCGTCTTGCGTTTCTACAATGACGTTTTCCGGATCAACTACAGGTACATCTTTTCGGGTAGTAATTCGGTTTTGAAAAATATAGGCCCTAAAGGGAAATATTTCTTTGTAGTTTTTCGAAATATAACAAATACGACTCCAGTCGTTGGCAATGATATAGCCGTGTGGTTCTTTGCCAAATAGGTTT
>JASFLX010000282.1:0-4100 GCA_050117895.1 Desulfobacterales bacterium
CAACGCCGTGACGTCGGGTAACATACGGTTAAAACCGGTTGAAGACCCGAATAAAATATATACCTACCATGATCCGTGTTACCTTGGCAGACACAACGACCTCTATGATGATCCGAGAAAGGTTATAGATGCGATTCCAGGCATAAAGCGGGTCGAGATGGAGGAAAATTGCAGGGACCGCTCATTTTGCTGCGGCGGCGGCGGCCTGATGCTTTTTTATGAACCCATAGAGGAAAAAAGGATGGGTCAGGTAAGGGTTGAGATGGCAAAACAGGCCGGTGCAAACGTGATCGTTACGGCCTGTCCGTTCTGTATGGTCAATATTGAAGATGCCATTAAAACAAGCGGTCTTGAAGAGGAGATGGAGGCTATTGATCTGGTAGAGCTGATCGAGCGGCATATGATTATTGATTGAAGATCGACAATTAAAAATTGAGATCCATAAAATGTTGTTTGACACTTTATTGAGAACAACTTAAGGATGTTAAATTTGAATTTTGTGTATTTTATGGTAAAAATATTTTTACCACGAAGATCACGAAGAAGCACGAAAATTTTTTATTTTCTTATACTTCGTGATCTTCGTGGTTAAACAGAACATGACCTTTTTGATTCCGGCTTGTCCGTCTAATTTACTATAGTAATTAAATTTTGGGAGGAAAAATATGGAGATTTTAGTTTGTGTTAAAAGGGTTCCTGATCCCTCGGAAAATGAGATAGAGGTCAATAGAGACGGCACGGATATCGAGCGGGACGACCTTGTGTATTCGGTAAACGAATGGGATAATTATGCGGTTGAAGAAGCCATTCAGATTCGAGACAAAGTGGGCGGCAGTGTTACCGTTGTTTCCGTGGGCGACGAGGAAGCAGAAGAAGTTATACGAAGAGAGATGGCCATGGGCGCTGACAAAGGCATCCTGCTTTCAGACGATGCCTTTGAAGGTTCTGACGGAAAAGGGATCGCAGCTATTTTAACCGCCCAAGTCAAGAAAGGAAATTACGACCTGATTCTCACCGGTGCCCAGGCAGATGACGGGGCGGCTCAGGTTGGCGGAATGCTGGCTGCAATGCTCGATTGGCCCTTTGCTTCTTTGGTAAATTTTATTGAAATTTTGGATGATAAAAAAATTAAAGTCGGCAGAGAGATTGCGGGCGGAAACCAGGAAATATATGAGATGGATTTGCCCTGTGTACTTTCAATTCAGACCGGAATCAATGAGCCTCGATATGTCAGCATTCGTGGAATCAGAAAAGTGGCATCCCTTGAAATTCCGGTTCATACTGCCGGAGATCTTGGTATATTGCCGGAATCTGTTGGAGAAGCCGGCGCAAAGACCAAGTGTCTCGATTATTTTGTTCCGGAATTGGGTGACGGTGCCCAGATTCTGGAAGGAAGTACGGATGAGATCATTGATAATCTTATTGAACTGTTAAAAGCCAAAGGAGGGATTAAATAATGGCCCAACAGGTTTTTGCATATATTATTCACAAGGATGGGGTGCCAGATGACACAGCCCTGGAGCTGATTGCAGCGGCAGAGAAACTTGATCCTGATGCTTCGGTTACGGCTGTTGTTGCAGGTAACGGCAATGAACTTGATTCGGTATGCAATGAAGTTGCTTCATTTTTTGCCGAGGTCTGGAAGATCGATAACCCGGCGCTGGCCTATATAACTGCAGAAGCGCTCCGACCCTTGCTGGTTTCTATTTTGCCAAAGGACGGAATCGTTTTGGTTCCGCATGATCATTTCGGTATGGACCTGGCACCGGGTCTTTCCATAAAGCTTGATGCTGTATATCTCCCGGATGCCGTCGATTTCGAAGGGTTTGATAACGGAAAACTCAAAGCGGTGCGCGAGGAATATTCCGGACAGGTCAGTACACATGTGCTCAGCGATATCTCCGAAGGCGCTGTGATTACTGCCCGTCCGGGATCTTTCAAGGCGGATGAGCGTAAAAGCGTTGACGGTCATATTATTGACAAAACTGCTCAAGCTATTGAAGGGGGTCTGCCAGCAGGTAGTCGCCGTTTCCTGAGAATTATCGAGGCCGAGGTGGGCGACGTCGATATTACCAAGTCAGATATCCTTGTCTCTGTGGGCAGGGGAATCGAAGATCAGGATAATATGGAGATTATATTTGAACTGGCAGAAGCCATGGGCGGAGATGTTTCATGCTCCAGACCGATTGTGGATGCAAAGTGGCTGGAAAAATCCCGTCAAGTCGGAACTTCAGGCCAGACGGTAACGCCCAAAATTTATGTGGCTCTGGGTATCAGCGGAGCATTCCAGCACGTAGGCGGCTTAAAGGGATCTCCCTTTGTCATTGCCATAAACAAGAATCCCAGGGCGCCTATTTTCCAGGTTGCAGATGTGGGTATTGTGGACGATATACTCGATTTTATTCCCGAGCTTACGGAAAGGATAAACGAATTAAAATCTGGATAAACAATCTTAAAAAAGCTTCTAGTTAGTTCGCTTCGCTCCGCCTGCCATTGCAAGGCAAAGTGGGCGGGTTACAATTGGAATGTTGGAATACTGGAACACTGGAATATTGGGTTCTGGGAGAATGGAAAATTGGATTATTGTAAAGCTCCTTTTAACAAAAGTTAAATAGATGAATATCATCTTTTTAAGATCAGTATTCCAATATTCCAACATTCCATTATTCCATGTCCGAAAAAAAATATAAGCCTACAAAAAACATATAGTTCCAATAAATCCTAGTTTTTCCGAGACATAAAATTATCAGTATCAGGGGGTAAATGCCATTATAATAAATTACACCATGTTTTAATAATTTCCATATATGCGTCAACAGCCTCTTCGATTTTGGAAATATAACAAAATTCGTCTGTTCTATGCGCCATGGACGGTTCCCCGGGACCAAGAATTATTGTCGGAGGGTTGCCAAAGGCCGGAGTTAGTATTGATGCATCTGTGAAACCTTTTAAAGCTCTTGGCCGGGGACGTTTTTTAAGAAACCTTTCCATGATAAGGAAAACCTGCTGTATCCAATCGTTTTCCGGATCACTTATCATTTCGCCAACATCCATAATACGTTTCAATTGGACCTCTCTGCCGAGATGAGATTGCAGTTTTTCCAATATCTCACTGTTTGTCAAACCCGGAATGGTGCGAATATCTATGCCGATAGATGTTTTGTCGGGAACCGAGTTGAAATTTAAACCACCGGATATGGTTCCAATATTCAGCGTGGCTTTTCCTAAATATGGATGAGCCGGAACGTCAAAATCAAAGTTCTTCAGTTTGGTAACAACTTCCGCTGCCTTATGAATAGCATTTACTCCCTGTTCCGGCGTTGCGCCATGTGCCGTAACACCTGTAGTAACCACCTCAATCCACAGTGTGGCCTTGTTGCCGATAAAAGGGTAATTTGACGTGGGTTCTCCGACAATGACTGCTCCGGCTTTTCCCAATACATCACCGAGACTGGCAAGATGAGATGATCCATGGCAACCGGTTTCCTCACCTGCAACCATCACAAGAGTTATTCCTGCCGAGCCGTCCTTAATCCTATCAGATAATCTGAGAGCTGCGGTAATTATGGCGGAAATGCCTCCTTTCATATCTGACGATCCTCGTCCGTAGATTTTATCTCCGTCGATCTCACCATTTAAAGGGCCCTTACTCCACGGTACAGCACCCAGAGGTACCGTATCCAGGTGGCCGGCAAGGCAAAGAGGGAGTTTCTTTTTTTTACCTTCTATCCGTGCGACCAGACTGGTCCTGCCCGGTGCAAATGGGTAATAATTGACTTTAAATCCGCCGTATTCCAGTACACTTCCAACATACTTCGCACAATCATGTTCTTGACCCGGAGGATTGATGGTATCGAAAGATAGTAATTTACGAGTGATATAAAGAAGGTCTTTATTTTTTGTTTCAAGAGTCATTGATGGATTAAATGATAGATTAAATATAGTAGAAATCATAAAACAAAAGGCACTCCATGTGATTTTATGGAATGCCCTTTGTTAATTTCAGAAATGGGAAGCTAAACCACAGTTACATTTGTTGCAGCCGGACCTTTTTGGCCTTGTTCAATCTCAAATGTAACTCGGTCGCCTTCATCAAGTGT
>JASFLX010000283.1:0-4094 GCA_050117895.1 Desulfobacterales bacterium
GGGCAGCCATACAAAACAAGGTGGAAACTCATCAAGAATTTATGTGAGGATGCAAAGGTAGAATTGTTTGGTTATCACGATATCAGGCATACTGTCGCGAAATATTTAAATGACTTGCAAAAAGTTGACTTAAAGAAAGTTCAACAGGTTTTACGACATAGGCGGCAGACTACCACCGAAATTTATGTAGAGGGGAATTATACTGATACAAAAGATACAATGACGCTATTGGAAAATAAATACCTTGAAAATTTATCTTGATTTACACTCAGTTTTTCACTCAGTGTAAATACAAAAGGGACTTAGTAAATTATCTAAGTCCCTGTTTTTATTGTGGCGTCCCCAAGGGGATTTGAACCCCTGCTGCCGGCGTGAAAGGCCGGTGTCCTGGACCGGGCTAGACGATGGGGACGTGAAGCGATTTTCTGATTGGTGGGCCGTGCGCGGCTCGAACGCGCGACTCTCTGCTTAAAAGGCAGATACTCTACCAACTGAGTTAACGGCCCCTAAAAGTCTAAAAATCTAACTATATTTATCTGGATTGTCAATAAAAAATCTATCGGAATTTGATAAAAATTTTAATTAATATTTTATTTTCGCCAAAATTCCGGCACGAGAAGGATGATGACCGTGTATATTTCAAGCCTTCCCAAAAGCATGCACCATATGAGTACCCATTTGCCCAAATAGGGTATATGGGCAAAATTGTCTACCGGCCCCACCATTCCCAGACCGGGACCTATATTTCCGATGGTCGCCGCAACCGAAGCAATTGAAGTCATAAAATCGACTCCCATGCTTGCGATGAGCACGGAAGAAAAAACAAACAGTCCTATGTATAAGCCCATAAAACCGAGAACACTGCGCATAACATCCTCTGAAACGGATTTACCCCCGATTTTGATACGCTTGACTGCATGAGGATGAATCAAGGAAAACAGTTCCTTATAACAGTATTTCAAATAGAGCATAACCCGGAGGCATTTCATCCCTCCGCCGGTGGAGCCGGCCGACGCCCCTAAAAACATACATAAGAATAAGATGATCTGGGACATGGCAGGCCACAATTCGAAATCGGCCGTGGCATAGCCTGTGGTGGTAACAATGGATACCACTTGAAAAGCACCGAATCGCAATGCCTGACCCAAAGTTTCGTACACAGATCCGTAGACATTAATCGTCACAATAACAATCAATACAAGAACGGCACATAGAAAAAAGCGGCACTCCGAATCCCGCCAGAATGTAAGGGGCCTTCCTCTCAGGAACTGATAATGAAGCGAAAAATTAATTCCGGCCAATAGCATAAAAAAGATAAATACTGTATCTAAATAGACGCTGTTAAAGTGGGCAATGGAAGTGTTTTTGGTCGAAAATCCGCCGGTGGGCATGGTTGTGAAGGTGTGACACAGGGCATCATAAAGATCCATTCCCCCGATCATGAGAAGGAGGACCTCTGCCAGAGAAATGAGTGCATAAACTTTCCAGAGGATCATGGCGGTATCTCTGATACGAGGCTTGAGCTTATCAGGAACCGGACTTGGAACTTCGGCCTTGTACAACTGCATACCGCCGACACCCAAGAACGGCAGAATGGCCACGGATAAGACGATGATGCCCATTCCGCCCAGCCACTGGATAAAACTTCTCCAGAAAAGAAGTCCTTTTGATACCGCCTCTATATTCGTCAAGATCGACGACCCGGTGGTCGTAAATCCGGAAACAGACTCAAAAAACGCATCAATGAAAGTGCCGAATTCAGATCCCAGATAAAACGGTATTGCCCCGAACAAACCGATGGCTGTCCATCCAATTGCGACAATTGCCATGCCTTCACGATGACTGATATAATCTACTTTTACACTTCTGAAACAAACAATTAGTGATAATCCGGCAGCAAGGTTTATGCCCATGGCTTTAAGCAGCGGAATAACACTCTGATCCTTGTAGTAAAGACCAAAAAAAAGAGGAAATACCATGCACAGCCCCAAAAAAAAGAGTAATATTCCCACAATACTCAGAATAAAATGCCACCGCATCTAAAAATACTCCAGTTTTACGGCGAGGATTTTTTCGATCTTGGGGATGGCCTGTCTTGTTGCGAAGATGATGATCCTGTCATTGGGTTCAATGACGCTTTCACCAGAAGGGATAATAACCGTGTCATTGCGGATTATACCGGTAATCAGGGCCCCTTTGGGAATAGCGATTTTTTTTATGGGCTTTCCCACAACGTCCGCAGTTTCCAGGGCCACCGCCTCCATGATTTCAGCCTGTTCATTTTTAATTGCTTTGGCCGAAATGACCTTGCCCCGGCGAATATGCTGTAAAATGGTATTCACGGCCGAAAGTCTCGGGCTCACCACCTGCTCAAGACCGATCATCGACATCAAGGGCAAATAACTGACCTTGCTGATCTTGGTTATGGTTTTGGCCGCACCCATTCGCTTGGCAAGGAGAGACGTTAAAATATTGGTCTCCTCATCGTTAGTGAGGGTAATCACAACATCCATATTCTGAATATTCTCTTCTCTCAAGAGTTCTTGATCAGAACCGTCGCCATGTAAAATAACCGCTTTGTTAAGTGTCTCGGCAAGTTGGGCACATCGGTCCGGATTCTTTTCAATTATCTTGGTATGGACGGCTTTCTCTTCGAGCAGGTTGGCCAGCCTGAATCCGATATTCCCGCCACCGATAATCAGAACGCTGCGAATCGGCTCCACCTGTTTATCAAAAATTGCCAGGGAATTTAAATAATTGTCTTTTTCGCTGATAAAATAGACCAGATCACCCGCCAGAAGTCTGTCATTTCCTCTGGGTATAATCAATTCTTCATCTCTTATCACCGCAGCAATCAGCGGAATTTTCTTTCCAATTTTAGCAGAGATTTCCGAAAGACGGACACCGGCCAGCCGAGCAGACTTGTCCAAATGTATGCCGACAAATTTAACACGACCTTCGGCAAATTCGTCCACGTCCACCGCACCGGGCACATTCATAATTCTATCGATTGTCTTTACAACTTCGATCTCCGGATTAATTAACGTGTCAATATGGGGGGTATGTTCACGGAAGGTGTCATGGTATTTATCATAGTCAGCGTCACGGATACGTGCCAGTTTCTTTGTTGTTGGAGAAATGATATTTGCAACCAGACAGGCCACCAGATTGGTTTCATCACTATCTGTAACCGCAAGGAGGATATCCGCCTCTTTGATGCCTGCTTCCTCCAAAACAACCGGGCTGCTTCCGGACCCTTTGAGGACTTGAACATCAATATTATCGGATACATATCGAATGGCAGTCAGGTTATTGTCAACAACCACCACATCTTTATTTTCAATAGCCAGATGGCTTGCAATGTTAAATCCGACCTCACCGGCACCCACGATTACGATTTTCAACTGACGTTGCTCCTTGAGACCTTTGCAAAATGCTCCCTTTTGTCCAATCCCTGCGTCATGCTCAAATTTTAATCCTCAAAATACTCCATGTATTCGTGCCTGCCCCGTGAAATGCGAAGCCTATTTCACTGGGGTGGTTAAAATTTTCGCGTTGACTCGGGGCGTCCATGCCCCTCGCCCTTACGGGCAGCTTAACAGCTGTCTAATTCTGCTATCCTGCAGAATTACCTTGGCCTTGAACAAAATTGAACGTTTTTTAAAGCTCTCTCCTTTTATAAAATTGCAACATAATGGTTACCATACAACAATAAACATGCAAAGGCAAATGACCACAAAAAGAGCGGCCCAGTCCCTTAAGCGTGCACAAAGCCCGGGATCCGTTCTGTTTTCAGAATAACATCGGGCCTCCATGGCAACGGCCAGCTTGTCCGCCCGTTCAAAGGTTCGGCGCATCAGCGGAATTCCGAGTTTTTTCAATCGATAGACCGGATTCTTTCTATTGTTCACTCCTCTGGCCCGCTGGGCATCAGTGGTTTCCCTTGCCTGGTCGAAAATAACAGGAATAAACCGCACCACCAGACTCATCATGGTGGCAATCCTTTTAGAAGGAATAAAAGGAAAAGGGTTAAGGAGCCACTCAACAGCGGCTTTAATCTCTGAAGGCCGTGTGGTTGAAATAAAGGCTAATCC
>JASFLX010000284.1:0-4064 GCA_050117895.1 Desulfobacterales bacterium
CTTTAAAACAATTGCGTATTGATATTTACAGTCCCAATTTGATACATGTCAATTTGGCTGATCTGACATCATGGCAAGAGATGTCAGGTTTTGACAAGCCCGAAATTTGTGAGGTAACCTCAATAAATCACAGGTTGCACCAGATCTGAGATAACGAATGAATATCTCATGCTTACCTATCTGGTTGTGATGATAGCATCACAATATTCTATTGTGTATAAATAATGATTTTATTGAAAAGTGCCATAAAAATCCAATAAGTATTTCTTCTAAGACATTTCAATATGATAGCTTAATCTGATGTGAAGTTAAATAATTTTCCGTTAGACAACTCCATTACAGTGTCGGCAATCCGTTTGACCTGATCCAGATAATGCGAAACCATCAGAAGCGTACACCGATCCTTGAGGTTGATCATTAGTTCTTCAATAACTGAAGCAGCACTTGCGTCCAAGGATGATGTGGGTTCATCCAGCAGCAAGATCTGGGGTTCCAAGGTCAAGGCTCTGGCTATGCAGAGGCGCTGCTGCTGCCCACCAGATAATGCAAATGCATTGTCCTTTAACCTGTCTTTGACCTCTTCCCAGAGAAAGGCACTTTTCAAAGCAGTTTCAACTTTTTCGGAAATAAGGTCTTTGTCTTTTACACCTGCCAATTTTAGCGGAAACGCAACATTTTTATATATGCTCATGGGCAGGGGATTTGGGATCTGAAATACCATCCCTACCAAGCGTCTCAACTGGGAAAGCGGATAAGACGGATCATATATTTTATAAAATCGGTCATCAAAGCGAATTTTCACGCTGCCTTCCATCCTGGTTTCGGGAATACTTTCCCACAAACGGTTTAAAATCATCAGAAAGGTCGTTTTGCCCTGTCCTGAAGGACCGACGATGGCTGTAATAGTATTTTTCGGAAAGCTTACCGTAATACTATTTAAGACCTGATGATTGTTGTAGAAAAAAGAAAGGCCATCAATTTTTATTTTTATCTTGTTTTCCATGAACCGATTACCAGAAAAACTGAATCCCTATTAATTTAGCTTTTATAAGAAACTTCATGGCCGGTAAAGCGCATGATAAGTCAGCCGGTGTTTAACAAAGAATGCTGTTATAAACAGAAGTCCACAAATAATAAGCAGAATGATCGCAGCGGCGTATCCGCTTAAAAGCTCTTGTTTATCAGAGTATTGAGAGGAGATATAGTAGATATAAAACGGGAGTGCCTCGTAGTTTGAAAAAACCGATTTGGGAACCCCTGAAGTAGCTACTACTCCTGTGAGCATGATTACTGCCGTGTCCTCAGCACATCGGCCAATGGACAATATAACACCACTGGCGATACCGGAAAGGGATCTGGGAATCAACACATAAAAGATATTTTGGAGTTTGGTAGCACCCAGCGCCGGTGCGGTTCGCCGTATGCCTTCAGATAGATTTTCTAAAGAGATTTGGGTAGTGCGAATAAGGTAAGGCAAGACCAAAAAAGCCAGAGACAGCGCAGATATGAATAAGCAGGGGTAAATCTTCGAGGAAAAATACTTGTGTAAAAATATAGCCACTGAAAACCCGAACAATCCTACCACGATAGAGGGAATTCCGGCCAGTACGTCAAAAAACAAGCTAAAAACTTTTTTTAGTCTTCCGCAACAGTATTCAGCCATGTAAATTCCGGCGGCAAGACCTATGGGTACCGCAAAGGATACGGACAAAGTCACCAGTGCGAAGGTGCCGATGATGGCTGGGAATAAACCATCGAAGACCTGTTTGCGAAACAAAAGTGCATCCATCGGGTCGGTTTCTCCGAATATGAGCTTAATGCTTATCGTACTGATACCGTTTATAAGTAAATAACCGACGATATAAAAAACAGTTCCCAATAGCGCCATGGCGCAAATCCATGAAAATCCGATGCCAACTTTTTCCGACACGCGATCCATTATTTTCTTCTCCAAAGTTTAGAGTCAATAGATCGAACCGATAAAGCAATTGCGGTGGTAAAAAGATAAAGAATGATGCCGCAGGCAAAGAGCGTTTTAAATTCTAAACTCTCAAAATCAGCGGCGATCACCAAAGCGATATGTGCGGTAAGGGTTCTTGCCGAATCCAGCACCGAATGAGGAAGTGCCACCGCATTTCCCGCAACCATCAAGGCAATCATGGTATCCCCCATAGCCCTTCCCAGTGCCAGTATCAGCCCCGTCAAAACACCTCGCCATGAATAGGGTAGAATAACATACAGAACTTTTTGAGCTTTATTTCCTCCTAAAGCATCTACTGCATCCAAAAAAGGTTTGGGAGCTTGATCAAAGCTGTCTGTAAAAATGAGAATCATGGTGGGGCAAACAAGAATGGATAGGAGCAATGATGCTGATAGAATGCACATTCCCGACCCGCTTTTAAATATTTCACGAATGATGGGAACCAGAAGAAAAATACCCACAAATCCATAGATGACTGTGGGAATCCCCGTCATGAGCTGAACGGTTTTTTTAAGAATTTTGCTTAATCTTTTGGGGCCGAACACACTTATGAATGCTGAACATCCTAATGATAAAGGAAAAGCAAAACACAAACCGAGAAAGGAAATATATAGTGTGCCAACGATCATGGGATAGATGCCAAAAGTACTATGATCCGGCAGCCAGGGTTTTGAGAGAAGGTCAAAAAACTGGCCTCCCTTGAACAAAGGGAGGCTCAAGATTACCATGAATGCGAAGATGAGGATGGTAAGTGCAAGGCTCAATACTGCTGCAACCCAAAAGAATTTTTCGACAAAACGGTCTATTAGCTTCATTGTTTAACAGGAATAAACCCTTTATCATCTGCAATTTGCTGGCCTTCAGTGCTGAAAAGATATTCGATAAACTTCTTCGTCAGTCCTGAGGGCTCTCCCTTTGTGTTGCTGTAAAGACCACGGGCAATGTTATATTTACCCTGTTTCACATTTTCCAGGGTCGGCACCACACCGTCCAGTGCAACCGGCGCCACATTATCATCAATATGACCAACAGATACGTAACCAATTCCATAAGGATCACTTGATATGGCTGACTTCATGGCTCCATTTGAAATCACAAAGTTTGCCTTGTCAGTGATCTCTCCTTTGTCAAGGGCCTTTTTCCAGAATACAGCTCGAGTACCGCTAGCCTTGTCACGCGTGTAAACATTGATGGTCCTATCCAAACCACCCAGGTCTTTCCAGTTGGCGATCTTCCCGGAAAAAATATCAACCAGCTGGGTTTTGCTTAGTGATTTTATAGGATTTTTCGGGTTTACAACAATACCGACGCCGTCAATGGCCCATTTAAACATTTTTAATTGATAATTACTTATTTCTTCATCAGTCGGTGCACGACCTGAATTTCCGATATCCACAAGACCTTCACCCACCTGTTTGATGCCAACTCCTGATCCTCCGCCGGCTATACTAATCATAATATTATTGTTAAAAGTCATTATTCGCTTGGCAGCCTCTTGCATTACCGGAATGTGTGCGGTACCTCCAGAGATTTTGATGGTGCCCCTTTGCCCCTCAAAGGTATCCAGTGGACTGCTGAAACACGGTGAAGCAAAAAAACAAACGGCAAAGAAAATGAACAACACTCGAATGGATGTATTTGTCATGACTTTTTTCTCCTTCTTTATTTATGTTCATCATACTATTCTTGGGTTATAATTAAGTGGTTATATATTATTGGTTTTAACGATATGTCAAACAGGAAATATTGATAAATTTCTTTCTTTTCATCGGAATTTCCAATATTACTCCTGGAGATTCGATTCGATTTTTAACATGCGATGAAAGATTAATAATCATTTACACGTAACTTGAGGCATTGATACAGAGCATTAAAGGTGAGGTCAGTCTATTTTCTTTCTTTCACAAACGAGGATTTTAAAATTAATAGGATTTGAGGAAAAAACGGCAAGATATGAGACTGCAGCACCACATAAATTTGATAGAGTGACTAGAGAAAGAGTCATGTAAGAATCTTGCTTTTAAAAGGTTGCGGTTTTTAGCCGATCTGATAAATAGGTTAATCTGTGATATGTAGAGGAGAT
>JASFLX010000285.1:0-4041 GCA_050117895.1 Desulfobacterales bacterium
TATAAATTTTAGTATAAAGGATGGAGAATATTTCGTGATTTTAGGTCCCTCCGGAAATGGGAAGACTCAATTGCTGAAACTTTTGGCAGGACTCAATAAAGCAAAGAGTGGCGAAATATGGATTGATGGGACACGGAGGGATCATCTACCCCCTGAACAACGGGACATCGGATATGTGTTTCAGGATCAAGTCCTTTTTCCCCATATGAATGTCTATGATAACATTGCGTTCAGTTTGAAGCTGAAAAAACTGGATAAATCAGAGATAAAGACTAAAGTCGAAAATATGGCAAAAATTCTCGGTATTTCCTATATGATGGACAGATCCCCGGTTAATTTAAGCGGCGGCGAAAAACAGAGGGTTGCCCTGGCCAGGGCAATGGTAATGGGTCCCAAAGTTTTGATCATGGATGAACCTTACGCCGCTCTTGATAGGAATCTGCAAGAAAGACTGACTTTAGAAGCCAGGGAGCTTCATGATCAGTTAAAGCAAACAACTATTCATGTTACCCACAACCAGGAGGAGGCGATTACACTTGCGGACAGACTGTGCATATTGGAAAATGGCAGGGTAAAAATGATCGACACACCCGATAAAGTATTCAGAAGTCCTACGTCCACCTTCGTTGCCAGTTTCGTCTGTACTGAAAATATATATGGAAATGCGATGGTGGAAAGCGATGATGGGGAGGTGTTACGGCTACGATATGCCGGATGTGAGATATTCTGTAATTACCTTAAAACTGCTTCGAAAATATCTGTTTCTGAAAGTGATGATAGAGGTTTTTTTCATTGTTCCCGTGAACTAAGCGGTATTACCGGTGCAGTGACATTTTGTGTAAGGCCGGAATGTACTCTGTTGTATAAATCTTATCCCGAAGATTTAAAACGAAATGTTTTTAAAGGAGAAATTACTAAAGTTTTTGACAGAGGGCTTATGTTTCAGTCCAACATAAAAATAAATGACGACTTTTTAATTGTAAACTTGACCATGAGAAAAAGATTTTTAGATATGAACCTGAATACGGGAAGTGAAGTATATTTGAGTTTCGATGAAACGAACGTTCATATAATTGATGATACAATTAAAGCACTTGTGCCCGGCCTAGGTGCAATGAAAATCTAAGATAGGCTAAAAGAGGTTATCAATGGGAGAACTGGTTCTGGAAATCAAAGACGTTTCGAAGGGTATATTGAAGGATGTGAACCTGGAAATTGAGAAAGGAGATTTTTTTGTGATTTTGGCTCCTTCCGGTTCAGGCAAATCCACCCTCCTAAATCTTACCTGCAGGATGGAACCCCTTGCATCAGGGAAAATACTTATTAACGGTGTTGATATACATAATATCAGTGATTTCGATAAATGGCGGGCAGCCAACATCGGTTACATTTATGAGGAAAACAATTTGATATCCACTTTGACAGCATATGAGAACGTGGAATTGCCCATGTTGGCGGCCAAGGTCGATAAAGGAAAAAGACGTGAACGGGTATTGGGCGCATTAGAGCGTGTGGGATTAAAGGAAAAGGGAAGTCTTTATCCAAAGAAGTTAAGAATGGAAGAAAAACAACGGGTGGCGCTGGCCAGAAGCATAGCAACTGAACCGGCCATAATCCTTGCGGATGAACCTACAGGCAAATTGAATAAGGAACAAACGGAGAGCCTCATCGGATTAATGGGCGAGTTAAATAAAAGGACCGGCAATACCTTTTTGGTGGCCAGCCATGACCACAGCTTAAAAAGCGCGGCTTCAAAAGTTTTGGAGCTGTCACCCTAAACGAGAGGGAGGGAATGGTGATATTCAAGTTAGCCTTTTGTAATATAAAGAGAAATCCAAAATTCTATGCGCCGTTTTTGCTGATTCTTATAGCTTTTGCCTTTGTATTTTCCACCCTTCTGGCGTTGTCAATAGGTTCAAGCCAGATTTATCAGAAATCCGGCTCGGAAGAACTGCTGGCCGTATTTGAAAGCAACAGAGCTTGTGTCATGGCAAGCCTGGTTCCCGAAAACTATAGATCCAGAATCGAGGGTTTACCTCATATTGAGGATATCACCGGGGAAGTAAGACATATTATCGTTTATGCGCCTAAGAAAAGCCTGACAATAGCCGGTGTGGAGCCCCATAAGTTCAGAAATTTCAAAGATATCGAGATTGCTGATGAAGAATATGGAAATTTCGAAAAAGATCCGCATGGCGTTATCATAGGGGAAAAAGTACAGAGGCTCTTCAAATGGAAAACGGGAGAATCAGTAATGTTACAGGGAATGAATTTTAACATTCGCGGTGTCTTCAAACTTCCCCTTTCCGTTTATAACGGCATGATAATATTCCATAAAGAATATATGCAAAAGCTCGTAAAGAAGGAAGGATATTTTACTGCGATCACCATTAAAATTGACTCCCCTGAAAATAAAACCAAAGTGTCAAAGACCGTTGAACAATTATTTACAGACCATCCTGCCGGTATTAGTTGTAAATCTGAAACAGAATTTTGGGGAATGACTGAGAAGCAGATGGGAGATTTCGGCAAGAATATGCGAACCTTGACCGTTTTATGCTCTCTGTTTTTATTCGCTTTAATCGCAAACGGTGCCGCATATTGTCTTAAAAACAGGCACAATGAGATCCGGATACTAAAAATGGCGGGATTTGTTCGTGCCCAGATATTTGCGCTGTTTTTTACGGAACCGGTTCTGGCCGTATTATTATCGGGAATAGGCGGCAGTTTGCTCGCATTTTTTATCTGGATAAAGCAGCCCACCATCGGCGGGGAGCATGCCATCGTGCCTCCGGTAGCAGTGACGCCGACGATCGTGATCGCCTCAATATTTTTGATTTTAATTTTTGCCGTTATATCAATAATTTTTACGGCATATAAATACTCCAACGGGATGAAGGTCAAATGAATTTGATGCTGAAATACAGTTTGAGAAACATCTTGCGCGATAAAAAAAGCGTCATCGTCAATATCATATTGCTGATAGCGGCGGTGGTAGCCTATATCGTGTTTCCCACAGCAGCCAAGTCTGCATTCATGGCGATAAAAAAATACGGCTTCAAAGACACGGTCCTTATTATGGAAAAGGGCAATTTAAAGGTGGCTTTTTCAAGGGTGGATGAAGAACTATACCAATTTGTCAAAACCGCTCCTCATGTCAAGAAAATAGGTGATGAACCGCTTGTTTCCCCATATCTCCAGATGTCATCGGTTTTTGGCAACCAGTTTCTGATGCTAAGAGGAATAACGGATATTTTTTATAAACTCAGAGGAGATACTTTCAAAATCGTTCAAGGAAGAGGCTTAAAGGATAAATATGACATATTAATAGGATATCTGGTTTCGAAAAGACTGGACAAACCATTCAAGGTGGGAGACATCCTCTCACTTGAAAACAGAAAATGGAAGATTGTCGGGATATTTAAGGCAAAGGGGGATCCGGCCGAGTCCGGGGCACTGGTGCGGATGGAAGATTTTAAAGAGGTGTCTGCCAGGGGGACCTATTCATACATCGAAATAAAAGCAGATAGCCCCAAAAACATTCCCAAGTTAAACGGGTATGTCAACATGGCTTTTGAGATGCTTCACGACGAATTTCCGGATTCCCCTGCCATCATGGCTCTGCCGGAAAAACAGTATTGGGCAAAACTTGCCAAAATGTTCAAGATGTCCATTCTGGTAGGCAAGACCAAGGCTGCTGTGCTTGTTGTCTGTATGCTCTTTTTTATTATGAATATCTCTCACAGTTTTCTTTTGAAAAGAACTGACGAGATACGGATATTGTCCAACAGCGGTGTTCCTAAACTCGGGATATTTTCCGGCATGCTTTTTGAAATTTTTATTGTATCTATTGTGGCCGGAATCATTGGAGGTGTCATAGCGGTGGCCTGTAGCGGTATGACCGTAAACCTGCAATTGTCAACCATCATATTGAAAATAGAACATTCCGCAATCCTAAAAGGAGTGATATTAGCAATTATCTTAGGGTTTTTTGGGGCTATACTTCCGATTATAAAGTTAAGCTTTTCACATCGTCAACGG
>JASFLX010000286.1:0-4041 GCA_050117895.1 Desulfobacterales bacterium
ATAGGCATCCAAGAGGCGATCAAGCATGGGCTCAACATCAGGGTATTCTCTACAGACTTTCATCAGCATGGGTTTGGAGATGGCGGCCAATTCAACGCGGGTAATGGTTTTAATATCTGTTTGAGATACTTTTTCCTCTTCAAAGGGATAAATGTCGCCAAAAAAGTCATTTTCTATAAGGTCTTTTTTTGTTTTTTCCCGTACTTTTTCATCCATTTTCAAACGATGGTAGATGGTTTCTTCCAGGGCTCCGGAAACCACGAAACTCATATCATTTTCCGGATCTCCGAATTTTTTCAACACACGTTGTGCAGGAAAGTACCTGGGAGTCAGCTCCTTCATAAAAGCAATAAGTTGCTGAAATGACAGCTTAGAAAAAAAGCTCTGCACCGGAGCCTCTTTGGAAATGCCTTTATGGAGGTTCGAATAGAACTCCTGTTGTTCCTGATGGGACGGCTTGGCAAGGCGCCACTCATAGATTTTGGAAACAATTGCCTGCAGTGTCTGGCCCGCTTGAATAAAAAGGTTGGCCGATATTCTGTATGCCTCGACAGCATCAAACGGTTTCTCTTTTGCCAGGAAGTCTGCAAAGACTCTATGGAGTCGCGGATTGTTTGGAAAGACCTTTAACAGGTTTTCAAACTCCGTTAGGGAGTCGATGGTGATAGTGCCGTCAATAATACGGTTTACCACGTTGTCCGGCATGTCAGTGCTGTCGTTCATAATTCACCTTAAGGTTCTTTTTGTTTTTTCATGATTTCAATAATGACATCTATGCGCTGGTTCATCATCTCGCTTTTTTTATAAGAAAGAAGTAATATCTCGTAAAATGACTTTATTTTGGTATCAAATTTCAGCAAAATTTCACCAAATTCTGCAAGTTTTGCACTCATGGATTTAATCTGACTGTGAACATCTTCGGCAGATTTGTCGGGTGGCGGGGAAGACTCCTTTTCTCTGAATGCGGTGATCAGTTTTTCAAGGTCTTTTTTTTCCCCGTCCGAAAGGCCAACATTTAATTCTGTCTGAAATTCATCCGTCATATTGTCACCGGTAATCAGGATTCATCATGCTTTTTAAGTTCTCTGTTAATCATGGTATCTATGGCGGCGATACTTTCATCAACGGTTCTCAAGGATTCGGAAATCTTTCCGGAATGTTCTGAATGGATGCCGGACTTTCTTTTTATCAGGTTGATACTGAGCAACAGAATAATCACAATGGTAAGAAAATTTAACAGGGCCAGCATATATGTCTGAAGATTATAATTATTGCCCATAGAAGGTCGTGATTCAGCCGGTTTTATTTGTTCCTGCTTTGCCGTTTTACCCGATACGCTCTGAATGGTTATGGGAGAGGCAGGGACCTTTTTTACGCTTTCTACGGAGATCTCTTTTGCCCGCTTTAAAGTGATATCCGATGCATCGGTTTTCTTTATTTCAAGGGTATCGCCAATCTCTTTTTCCGGAGATTTTATTGTGATAGGCTTTGGTTTGGTCGTTTTAAGCTTGCCTGATTCTCCTTCCTGAGATTTTACGGGGATCAGTTTTGGTTCGGTCACTTCAGGCTTGTCTGATTCTTTTACCGGAGGTTTTTCCGGAATAACCGTTGGTTGTTGGGTGATAAGTCCGGTTAATTCTTCTTCTGATGATTTCTCCGACATGGCTTTTGGCTCTTTTGTTTCAGGCGCCTTTGATTTTTCCTCTGAAGGCTTGGCTTGCAAAGATTCCTCCGGCACATCTTCCCGGGTGGTTGGGGGTATTGAGTATGCATCGATAACCACTCGATCCGGACCGGAAAGAGAAAACGACTTTAGTTTGAAATAGGGAAAAGAGAGTGTGATGCCGGCTGTCAAAAAAGCACCTTTTTGAATAAACTCAATGGAACGAACCGGCCGGATTCGGGTTTTCTTATAAAGAATTTGTTGGGGCAGGACCGTTGTGCTGCCTGGAAACACCACGGTAAATTTTCCCTCACCATCGATTACCGGTTCCTTAAATCGAGCAGGTTTTTGGAATTCAAACGCAATCCTTGTAAAATTCGGGTGTTTGGCGGTTCTCACATATTTAAGGATGGCGGCGCGAGTCTCTGCAGCCTGGAGCACGAGGAGAACCGCGGCAATCATCACAAGATCTGATTTCATATATTTTCTCATGGGGTTATTATATGTCTCGGGAATTCTATAATTTGTAGAAACCAAAAGTCGTCTGTTTATACAATCGGCATGAAAGAATGGAATAGTGAATCTTTTTCTATTTCACCAGAACCATTATTCTCTCCGAACGCAGGCTCTAAAGGCTGGAGGCCAATTGGGACGAATACGTTATTTTTGGTATCAAATAGCCAAAAAAACTATAAAGGAAAGAGACTTGTGTGTCAAATAAAATTGTTTGCGGAAGATCAACGCTCGTCCGATCCGCATTGGAAACTTAATATATAAGAATTGAATTTTTAACCCGGCGGTGATGCCGCAAATTCCACCGCCGGGTTAATCATTAGACATCAGCGGGATTTCGGTGTTACGCGACTTCCTGATATTCCGCGTCAACCACATCATCATCTGACCCGGAAGACGCCGGATCCCTTGTGTTATCCGTTGCGCTTTCACCCTGATGCGCTCCGGAAGGGGAGGCTTGCTGGTACATGGAAGCGGCCAGTTTATGTGAAGCCTGTGTCAACACCTCGGTCAGACGCTTGATCTGAGCGGTATCTTCGCCTTCCATTGCCCCTTTAAGGTCGTTTAACGCTCCCTCCACCTCGGCGATAGTCGCACTGTCTATCTTATCGCCCAGTTCCTTGATCGATTTTTCAGTTGTATAAATCAATGCATCGGCGGTATTGCGTGCGTCCACAAGTTCCTTTTTGTTTCTATCCTCATCGGCATGAAATTCCGCATCTCTGACCAACCGGTCGATTTCTTCTTGGGACAAGCCTGAAGAAGCCGTAATGCGGATGGACTGCTGTTTGCCGGTGGCCTGATCCTTGGCCGAGACTTCCACGATACCATTGGCATCGATGTCAAAGGTTACCTCAATTTGCGGCATACCTCTGGGTGCGGGGGGAATGCCCACCAATTCAAAGCGACCCAGCGTCTTGTTTCCCAGAGCCATTTCGCGTTCTCCCTGAAGCACATGAATTGAAACAGCCGGCTGGTTATCTTCAGCGGTTGAAAAAATCTGGCTCTTTTTGGTGGGAATGGTTGTATTTTTTTCGATCAATTTGGTCATGACTCCTCCCAGGGTTTCGATACCCAGAGAAAGCGGAGTAACGTCAAGGAGCAGAACATCTTTAACATCCCCTTTCAAAACGGCTCCCTGAATGGCCGCACCCAGGGCGACAACCTCATCCGGGTTCACCCCTTTGTTCGGTTCTTTTCCAAAAATCTTTTTCACGCGCTCATGTACTGCGGGCATTCGTGTCATGCCGCCCACCAGGATGACCTCATTAACATCGCCGGATGACAGACCGGCGTCCTTTAGTGCCATGTTGCAGGGACCCTCAAGCTTATCCAAAAGATCACTGACCAAACCTTCAAGCTTGGCCCGAGTTATTTTTATATTCAAATGCTTGGGACCGCCGGCATCGGCGGTGATAAACGGTAGGTTCACATCGGTTTCCATAGAAGCGGACAGTTCCATTTTAGCCTTTTCAGCCGCTTCTTTGAGTCGCTGCAGCGCCATTTTGTCAGCCCTTAAATCAATTCCCTGGTCCTTTTTAAATTCATCGGCCAAATAATCGATGAGCCGGAGATCGAAGTCTTCACCGCCCAAATGGGTGTCTCCGTTGGTGGCCTTGACCTCAAATACGCCGTCGCCGATATCAAGTATGGAAACGTCAAATGTGCCTCCGCCCAAATCGAATACGGCAATCTTTTCTTCTGATTTCTTGTCCATACCATAGGCTAGAGATGCTGCGGTCGGTTCATTGATGATCCTTAGCACATTAAGGCCGGCTATTTTCCCGGCATCCTTGGTGGCCTGTCTCTGGCTGTCACTAAAATAGGCCGGTACGGTTATCACGGCGTCAGTTACCGTTTCACCA
>JASFLX010000287.1:0-4015 GCA_050117895.1 Desulfobacterales bacterium
CTCGTTTTCAATCCTCGACATAGCCCGCTATGCCTGCGGTTGAAAACTCGCTCGGGCCTTGCCGGAAACCAAAATCTACCATTTCTGCATGGACACTAACTATCTTCCGGCTCAGCCCAAACAATTTCACTCTTGTTGACAATAACCACCTTTCCGGACGACCCCCTGTGTTCCGCGTCGGACAAAACAAAATACTTATCCGGTGAATTTTTAAAATAATCCGATACCCTCGGAAAATCGCCAATATTCAATTTGCCGGTAATCGTTGTTCCATCCTTTATCTTAACCACAACGGAATGGAAATTTTTTATATAAGTGTCAGCCATCGGTTCCATAAATCAATCTCCATTATACAGTTTTTATTCGCATCTTAATTGTAAAATCTATCAATAATCTGTTTCCCTTTTGGTGTTAGATATAAACGAAGTTTGTTTTCCTTGTTTAATTTCTGTTCAACCCAACCTTTGGCCATCACGGAAGAAAGCGTTTCATTGACGTGCTCCTTTGCAAGTTCCGGATCTTTCAGCAGATCGACCAGGCTTCGATGGACATGGTTTCCGGAAGCCATTACCTGCAAGACCTTTAATTCACTTTCCGATATTCCGGACCGGCCGAGCCGGTCCTTTGAAGCTTTCCGGCGACCGATTTTTAAATCATAATCTATTTCGGCCGGATCGGCGTTAATATGGTCTTTATTCATAATGCGGGTTCCTTGGAACCTTTTATTAAAAACATATTCTTTCAATTTGCATGAGAATACCGCAAATAACAGGCAGATGCCATTGAAGATGAATAGATTAACCGGTTTTTTTGGCGCATTACTGAGCAAATTACTGGAGATCGTGTTCAAAAAAAGCGGTACGGTCAACGCTGCCACAATTCCCAGCAGGCAATAGCCCAGGAGAGCTTTCCAGACAGGGGACTTGTGATTTTCCGATAAAAAGAAATTGACCAGCCCGCCCAGTATTCCGGAACCGATCATAATACCGAGAATAAGAAACATGAAGCTGTTTGAAAAAGTGACCAATTCCAGGATATCTTTGGCAACTTGACTATCCATCTGCACGCTCCGGGGCGACATCCTCCTTTTAAGAATAATAAATTAAAAATTTAACCAAAGTTCAAGAGCTCCTTTTTGCGCATTCGGATATTTGCGACTCAAATTTATGATTTTAATATCGGCATTGTTAATGCTGGTAATCGGAGGAATAAAACCGGTTAAATGCTTTTTTAAAACCAGCGCCCCCTCTTTATCTTCATCATGGAAGTAACGAACATCTTGATTAGGATAATTAACCTTTTGAATTCCCTCTACTTTGAAACCGTTATGGGTTAAAAAAGCAGAAAATCTTTCCATCAGTTTTTTATTTTTCTTCTTCGTATAATGCACATATACTGTGTATCTTCCGGGTTGAATGATGTCCTGTGGTTCACTTATTTTTGTTTTATCCACATCCGTTGATGCTGACATCTTATTATCTGTCTGTTTTTTTTCACTCAACGCATGGGGCGTATGAGCTAACTGTGAGATTTTTGAATTTATCTGCTTTACCTCGGACAGCGTTTCCCGGCTTTTTTCCAGAAGGGTTTGTGTGGTTGTCGTGATCCTATCCGTTTGCTTCCATGTCAGACTGATAATTGCAAATGTGAGGCAGCTGCCGATCAAGAATCCGGCGATCACTCCCAGCCACGTATATCGCTTCCGGAGAGACAGTGCGACGGATTTTGTTAACGTATTGACCAAAAGTTTTAGTTCCTGGACCGATATTTCAACATTGGATAAGTTATTATTCATTTTCGTCGCTTTTTCTTTCTATTTTTTTTTGTATTAGAAAAAGATTGATATATCTGGGGTCCAAATCTTTGCTTGATACTTCACCGTATTCGTTTTCAATCTCGCTGAAAAGATTTTCCAGAGTATGCCCCAGTTTTCCAGAAATTTCGTAATCGGTGAGGCCTGTCTGTTCTGAAAGCCAGCTTAAAAACGATTCTTTCATTGACCGTCTTATTTTATACGGCTTTTTTTTGTCTGCCCAGAGACCATCAAAAAGCCGCTGGAATTCATTGAGACGTAACGGCTCAATTTGCCCTGACAGTCCCAGGTAATTTCTTGCCCAGAGCGTCAGAATAAAGTTTTTATATGTCAGAAAACGGTCTATAACCGGTTCGGGATTTATTGCCATTAAAGAAAAGATATCATCAAAGACCATAATTTCATTCAATACTTTATCCGTGGCTCTTATGTCTTCCATGGAAACAAATTCCCTGTAGAGCACCCCGGTTTTATAGTTGTCAAAAAACAGAGGTTTTTTAATCAAAAGCCCCCCCAGTAAGCCCAGCCATTCTTCGCCCCAGAAGCCCAGTAGCAGACCTTGGTTTTCAAACCAGCTTTTTTCTCTCCATTTTTCGGCCCGCCATTTCAGATCAAGAGCTATGCCGTATCCTACCTTGAAAATATTGGAAAGCGGATAGTTGCGTATCAATACTGCGCAGTGATCGGCATCTGGGACCGTGTTGTCCCGGGATAAGCGTTCAAGTCCGATATTCAGGTATCCGCCAACCTTTTTAACAATACTTTTCAGTTCTTCTTTTTCTCTAATATTTTTTAGATCCGCAGAGATGATAAGATTGCACAGACCCGCAAACTCGATTTGGATCTGTTCAATCACATCATGTATCTCTATTTTTTTCAAGGCAGCGGTAAAAAGATTTTCTTCCTCCAGCATTCCGGAATGATAGAAAGGAACGGGCAAAAACAGCTTTCGATCAGGATCTGTTGAAATAAATTTCGTGTCCTGATTTTCAAAATCCTCTGCTTTCAACGGCTGATATATGCCGATCGCTTCTTCATATGGCAGAAATCCTTTTTCCGCCAGTCTTAGATTACGCAGTCGATAGGCTTCTTCTTCAGTTTCTGCGGGGATTACGCTGCAGGTCTCCAGCAGAACCTTTTGATATGTGATGTGGTCAAAGGCTGAAAGGGTTTTGAAAAATTTTGAAAGAAAAGCGTTGCGATCTTTATTTATGGTTTGGTCTGACTCACTTTCTTCGGTTTCAAGCTGGAAAGGGTCGTCGAGAAACCTGAAATAAAATGTATCGTCATATGTGAAAAACTCATTGCCGAATTCGGATGGATCCTGATCTTGCTCCCTGACTTTAACTTCGATGTTTTTGAACAGATAAAACTCCATGAATTGGGTTTGTCGGTAAAGAAACCACTTAATAAAACGATCCGGATCCAGTTTAAACAGCAGGTCAAACCATCGGGTAACCGATTTCAATTCAATTCTATCCTTTTGCCACACTTCAAGATCTACGATGTATTCCCATTGCTTGTCGGATGCGAGGGATAACAACGGATGAGAATCTTCAAGACCGATCTCATGGATTAAAAAATAAAAGTCTTCTTCAGGGAATGAATGGATCAGGGCAGCGGGTTGGGCCGAATCTAAAATGGCATTCAAGGCTTTTTCAGGGGCCATAGAAACGATTTTTTGCCTCAGATTCTGCAGATTTTCTATTCGTGCGATGACTTTTTTATTTTCCATATCTTCACTCCGCCTTTTTGGGATTCCAGGGCGCAAATTTAAAAAGAAGGAGCATGCCGGGAGCAGCCATAAGCGTGCAGGCAATAAAAAAACTTTCCCATCCCATGTTTTTGGCAAAAAAACCGGTTGGTGCCGAAGCCATCACCCGGGGAACTCCCATAAGGCTGCTGAGTAGCGCATATTGTGTGGCGGTAAATTTTTTGTGGGTAATGCTCGCCATGAATGCAATAAAAGCGGCGGTCCCCATTCCGCTGCTGAGATTCTCAAAAGCGATAACTGTTGACAATAGGGGAAGACTGTTACCCACCCGCGCCAGAACCGCAAAACCGGCGGTGGATACGGCCTGGAGCAAACCAAAAACCCAGAGACTTCGGTTGATTTCGAGTCGGAGCATGATTACCCCGCCGATCAAAGTTCCGGAAACGGTCGCCCAGAAGCCGAACAGTTTAACCACCGCACCGATCTGG
>JASFLX010000288.1:0-4014 GCA_050117895.1 Desulfobacterales bacterium
CCGTATTTCGGTGGCGTTTCGAGGCCAAGAAAACATTGACAAATTTGAAAAACTGCTCGACAAAGAATTTAAAAATTTACGTATTCTTTCAAGATCAACCCACGACGACATCCATTCGATGATGCTGGATCTTCCTGACAAGGAGTCCAGTCATATCAAGAAGCTGGCAACTGAACAGGCCCTTGAAACCATCAGAAACAGAATCGATCAGTTTGGCGTCAGCGAGCCGGATATTCGTCAACAGGGTGAAAAACGGATACTTATCCAGCTCCCCGGCATCAAAGATACTAAAAGGGCCAAGGATCTTATTGGAAGGACCGCTCTTTTAGAATTCAAACTGCTGGATGAGACCCATGATCTAAATGCCGCTTTGCAAGGGAATGTGCCTCCGGGCAGCGAGGTTCTATATGGCATTAAAGAAGATCCGGAAACACGCCGTGTCATTAAAACTCCCTATCTTATAAAAAAACGAACCCTTTTAACCGGCGCGCATCTAACGGATGCAAAGGTTCAAATAGACTCTCAATACAACGACCCCTATGTTTCCATCAATTTCGACAAAAAAGGGGGAAGAGATTTTGCACGGATAACCGGAGCAAATGTAAAAAAACGTCTGGCAATCGTTTTGGATGACAAAGTCTATTCAGCACCGGTCATTCAGGAAAAAATTACCGGAGGTCAGGCCCGAATTACCGGACGTTTCACCACTGAAGAAGCACGTGATCTTGCCATTGCCCTTCGTGCCGGCGCCCTTCCGGCCCCGGTAAACATCCTTGAGGAGAGAACCGTGGGTCCTTCTCTTGGAACCGATTCCATTAGAAAAGGACTTATCTCCATGTGCGTCGGGGGTATCCTCGTTATCCTGTTCATGATTGTCTATTACAGGGGTTCAGGGCTTATCGCAGACCTTGCGCTGATTCTTAATATTATCCTGATCGCCGGAGGGCTGGCCGGCTTTCAGGCCACGTTGACACTACCGGGTATCGCAGGGATAATTCTCACTATCGGCATGGCCGTTGACGCCAATGTCCTC
Source organism: Desulfobacterales bacterium (assembly GCA_050117895.1). Lineage (GTDB taxonomy): Bacteria > Desulfobacterota > Desulfobacteria > Desulfobacterales > UBA11574 > S5133MH16. The sequence continues at coordinate 1,034 of JASFLX010000288.1, forward strand.
ATATTCGAACGTATACGGGAGGAAATGAAAATAGGCAAGACACCGCGAGCGGCAGTAGATGCGGGCTATGACAGGGCTTCTCTTACCATACTCGACGCTAACGTAACAACGCTTATCGCAGCCCTTGTCCTGTTCCAGTTCGGTACCGGCCCGGTCAAAGGATTTGCAGTAACACTCAGTTTGGGTGTGCTTTCCAGTCTTTTTACAGCCCTTATTCTGTCCCGGTTAATATTCGATTATTTCTTAGTAAAACTAAAAAGTAAAAGTCTAAGCATCTGATATGGCAGACGATTTCAACTAAATTATTATATCAAAAAGCATAACATAACAATCTTAGGGGACATTATCAATGCAGTTTATAAAACCTGATATCAACATTAATTTTGTAGGTAAGAGAAAAATCGCTTTCTTAATATCCCTGGCTATGATCCTTGTCAGTATTGCCTCTCTATTAATTCATAAAGGACCCAGATATGGTATCGATTTCGCCGGCGGTACATTGATACAGGTAAAGTTTAACACCCCTGCAAGCCTGAATAGAATAAAAACGGGCCTTGCCACCATAGATTTAGGCAAATCGTCAGTTCAACAATTCGGTGATCAGAGTGATAATGAATATCTTATCCGAACGGACATGTCTGTTATGACCTCACAGGGATTTTCTTCAAAAGTACAGAAAGCCCTGGAAACCTCAACAGGGAATGCAGTCAACATTCGTCGTGTTGAGATGGTCGGACCTCAGGTCGGCAAAGATTTACGGGAAAAAGCGCTTTTTGCCATGTTTTTCGCCCTGCTTTTTATTACTATATATATATCCGGCCGTTTTGAATTCAAATGGGTTCTAAGCGGAGTCATGGCCGCTGCTCTCATGGGTGCCGTCTATCTTCTTTCTATTTTTAATGTGAGCGTCCCTTATCTTATCGCAGCCGCATTGATCGTAACCCTCTTACTTTTCTGGTTTCTCGAGCTGAAATACGCTATGGGGGCTATTGTGGCCCTTATTCATGATGTCACCATAACCGTTGGCATATTTTCTATTTTTGACAAAGAATTTACCCTTCCGATTATCGCAGCGCTCCTCACCATTATCGGATATTCGCTAAATGACACCATCATTATTTTTGACAGAATCCGGGAAAATCTGAAGAAACTTCACAAAAATCCCCTGGAACTCATAATTAACAGAAGTGTAAATGAGACTCTCAGCCGAACAATATTGACCTCTATAACCACCCTTGTTGTCGTTATTGCTCTGTTTGTGCTGGGAGGCGGGATTATTCATGATTTTGCATTTGCAATGATAATAGGCGTTATGATCGGAACCTACTCATCGGTTTACGTTGCAAGCCCCATACTCCTTGCATGGCATGGTCGTGGAAGAAAGAAATAAGTGGAAAACATTCTGCCATGGTTTGTTCTGAAAAGTGTTCCGGGAATAGGAAATCACCTTTTCAAGCGGCTTATAGATTGTTTTAATTCACCGGAGAATGTTTTTGAAGCATCCAGAAAGGATCTTCTTGAGGTAAAAGGCATAACACCTCGTCTTGTCTCCGCAATAAAGCATCACATAATTCGTGATTCGGTCAAAAAGGATCTCGACCTTGTGATGAAAAAAGGTTATAAAATTGTCACCATGTCGGATACGGATTATCCACCCCTTTTACTTCAAATACCCGATCCTCCGCCCTTTTTGTATGTTTTCGGCCGTCTTAACGGTTCGTTTAAAAATATAGCGGTTGTGGGCTCCAGGAATGCAACAGAATACGGAATCTCTACAACCCGTCGTCTATGCAAGAACTTGGCTTTACTTAAAATGACGATCGTCAGCGGCATGGCAATTGGCATTGACTCGGCTGCCCACCAAGGCGCATTAACAGGCGGAGGAAGGACCATTGCGGTGTTAGGGAGCGGTCTGGAGATCGTTTATCCGGCAGAAAACCGCAAGCTTTTCCATACCATCGCCGAAAACGGCGCCGTTATTTCGGAATTTCCTTTGTTGACCGAACCTGAACCACACAATTTCCCGATACGAAATAGGATAATTAGCGGCATTTCCCTTGGAACCGTGGTCGTTGAAGCTACAAAAAGAAGCGGATCACTGATAACCGCCCGACTTGCCGCAGAACAAAACAGGGAAGTATTTGCCATCCCGGGAAGCATTCATTCATTCAAAAGCACCGGGACACACACGCTTATAAAACAGGGGGCCAAACTGGTTGAACATGCCCAGGATATTATGGAAGAACTTTCTTATGCAATTAAGGCCCCGCATGAAGAGGATAAAACCGGTAATGAAACCATGGAAAGGATCTCGCATTTATCATCCGAGGAATTCCTTGTGTTTGAAGCCCTTGGTCCGTATCCGCTTCACATCGATGACCTTGCAAGGAAGCTTTCCATGAAACCTGGTAAACTATCGAGCATTCTGCTCCAGCTGGAGCTGAAAGGTACCGTGCTCCAATCCCCGGGAAAACTCTTTTCCCGGGAAGCCCTGGAGTAAAGAAAAAAAAGGATGAACATCGAACATCGAACGTCCAACATCGAATGTTGAATAAAAAAAACCTGAACTACTGATGATTTTTGAGAAAACAGAAGAATATTTAAGATTTTTGTTACAAGTATCAAAACGGCTGGAAAGAAAAAGAAATAGTCATTCAAGCTTTGACGTCGGATTTTTAAAAACAAATAAAATTAAATTGCGGAGCGAAGCGACATCATTATTCGATGTTCAACGTTGGACGTTCGATGTTCGATGTTCAGTCTGTTTGATGTTGGACGTTCATTTTTAATATGTTGGACGTTTTTATTTCAAAACAATCTAACGCTTATGTGGCTTCGCCCCAATTTGAATAATATGATGAGGTAATACTGTGATCAAACCGCTTGTTGTCGTAGAATCCCCAACTAAAGTGAGAACCCTAAAAAAATATCTCGGTAATAATTACAATGTCGCTGCAACCGTCGGTCATATAAAGGACCTT
>JASFLX010000289.1:0-4007 GCA_050117895.1 Desulfobacterales bacterium
AAACGCCCCCTTTTGTCCAATACCGGCGTCCCCGCTGAGCGGGATTTGTCAACAGGCTCAAATTTTAATCCTCGAAATACTCAATGTATGTCTGTGGTTAAAATTTTCGCCTTTCTTGGCCTTGAACGAAATTGGGCATTTTTCAAAGGTCTCATTTTATGCTTATTGTCAAAGGGTTAAAAATGATTGAAGAAATCCATTGGTTTAGCGTTTGTTTTCTGAACAATCCGGAGGTGTTTTGTGATGACTAATCCGGAGATCGATATGGCGGAAGTACGACGCCTATCCAAGTTAAGCGTGGAAAAAATTCTGGAAAACTCGCCGGTTGTGGATATCAGCCTTGAAAACTATTGGAGTACCGTTCGGGGGCGAAAAAAGCCATTGGCTGTATTTTTTTATTCGAACAATGATGAATATTCACAACGCGTGGCAACATTAATTAAATATATTTCCCATGATTATACAAACAATATTGCATTTACCCGAGTTAAAGTTGCCGAAAACGGCAAACCGGATAGAGCAACCGCAACAAAGCTGGCTTCTAACTTTGGTTTAGATAAGACACCGGGCATTTTGTTCTACGACAATACAGGCAGTGAAATGGCGCTTGAAGATGAGGACTGGGTTAAGCCTGATTTAAAAGAGTTTCGTACGCCGAAAATGATCTTATGGAAAACATATTACTCGGCGGTGCGTAGAGAGCTGGATCAATTAATTGGGATTTAACCGGTTAATATAACAAGTGACTGCCTGAATTTCGTGAAACTCAGGCTCGAAATACGAATTCACTTTTTTCAAACTATGGGGTTTTGGTCTGCCATGTCGTTGATTAACCGCTCTATTCCCTATCTTTTTTGTCCATAACATCCCGGCTCCAGGAGATTGCCGCTGAGACCCTGGGAAATCCTAAGATCGAAATAAGGAGTATCAGGGCATGATAAATTTCTTTTTTTGTCACCCCCGCTTGAAGTGCTCTACGTGTATGAGAATGAACCGAACCTTCTGATTGGATTGCTGCAGCTGCTGCAAGTTGAATTAGATTTATTGTCTTCTCATCTATAGGACCCACGCGTCGAATGGTTGAACCGAGATTTTCCAGAGCAGAAATAGCCTCGGGAAAAAGCTCGGTTAGTTTGTGGTAATGCTTGCTGGGTATTTTTTGTTTTGGCATGGGTGTGTATCCTCCTTTAGTTAGTTTCCATCCATAAATGGTCTTTTTGTCCAATCTCTACGTTATGCTCAAAAAATAATCCTCGGAATATTAAACATATGCCTGCGGTTATTTTTTTCGCATGCCTTGATCTTGAACAAAAATCCTCATTTATGGATGGAAAATAGTTAATATTACTATCTATGCTGACACGACCCAAAAATGCAGTTGGTGAGAGGTGTAATAAAAACTTTTTAGGAGTCTTTCAGGAGCCTGGAATCAAATTCTTCCAGCCATGGTGGCGCATCTCCTTTCTTGCCGATTTTTTTGTTTATTCGTTCCAGGACTTCCCAGAGCTCTCTGAACTCCGGAGCAAGGCTCCATTCCTCGGGTTGGGTAGCGTAGTCCTCGCCGTTACGGACATAGCGGTAGCAGTGAACCGCGCAGCCCCGGTACTCCTGATCCGGTTTTTTCCATCGAACGAAGTTTCCCGGGAAAATTCCTGCCACCCGCCAGCCGTCCTTGATGCACCACTTTTGGGTGATGTCGTGCCAGGTTTCCAAGAAAGTGGTGAAGTATTCCGCCCCTGAGGCTAATGCAACCTTCCAGGTGATGGCCCTCAAGTTCTGCATGATTTTCTTCAGTCGATAATTGGGAAGAGTGGCTGCAAAAGTGAACTCAACCTGGAGATTCTTTTCGACCTTTGTAAGCATGGTTGCCGAGACCACCTTGTCGGTTTCGAGTTCCACTACCACGGGCATGCAATACACCTTGTTCCGGCTATCTTCTTCCCAGCTCTCGTCGAGGGCAATAAGCTCCTCGTATTTTTCCGGCATAAGCACGAACTCGTGCGGGGAACCATAGACCTCCGGGTAGGCCTTGCGGAAAACCGCGGCTGCAGAATCAATGAACCTTCGGGAGAGAACCTTGGCCTGAAACCTCCCCTCTTCAAAGGGCTCCGATTCAAACCTCTTCCAAAACAGTTTTTTTTCAGCGATAGGCCTGGTTTTGCATGTGATGCCCATTTCTTTATATGGGTTGCCTAGTGTATTCATCACCTTAAAAATACAGAAAATATTTATTTGAGTCAATAATTATTCACGATTCAAAATGATATGTTATTGATTTAAATTTCAAAGATGTTCAGGATCTTACCCAAAACCCTGAATATGCAATAGTCACAGATATGCTTTTTGGTTCGAATTGACAAACTTCGAATAATAACATAAACATATTTCTGAGAAATACTCTAAATACAGCTATGTGGGAGAGTTTTGTATGCCGAAAAAAAAGAAAATAAAACTGATTTCTTGGAATGTGAACGGCATTCGAGCGGCCATTAAAAAGGACTTTTTTAAATCATTCAAAAAAATGGATGCCGATATATTTGCCATGCAAGAGACAAAGATTCAGGATTTACAACTCACGGATGAGATGAAAAATATTTCAGGATATAAATCATTTTGGTCCCATGCCACGGTAAAAAAAGGATACAGCGGGGTTTGCACCTATACCCGGATGGAGCCCAAGGCCATAAATTTTAATATCGGTGAGCCGAAATTCGATAATGAGGGGCGCATTATCGAGATGGATTTTGATGATTTTATATTTTTTAACGTTTATTTTCCAAACGGCCAAATGAGCGAAGAACGGCTTCAGTACAAACTTGATTTTTATGAAAATTTTTTCAAATATGCCGATGAGTATAAAAACCAGGGCCGAAGCCTTATCATTACCGGAGATTACAATACCGCTCATAATGAGATTGATTTGAAAAATCCCAAAGCCAATGAAAAAAATTCCGGATTTTTAAGAATCGAGCGTGATTGGCTTGATAGAATTATTGAAAACGGCTATGTGGACATCTACAGATATTTTTATCCGGATGTCATAAAATATTCATGGTGGACCTACCGATTCAAGGCAAGGGAGCGGAATATCGGGTGGCGTATTGATTATTTTTTTGTTACAAAAGATATTATCGATAACGGCTGGGTTAAAGAGGCTTTTATCGACAATGATATTTTTGGCTCAGACCATTGTCCCATTGGACTGGTTATCGAAATTTGAACCCCTCCTTGACATCCCGCATCACGCTGTCGCTGAAGCTTCTAATAAGCATCGGCGAATCCATGCGGGAAGCTTCAAGTTAGTGTCCATCCATAAACGGCATCTTTTGGCCCCCGGCAGCGTTCTCGCTCGTTTTCAATCCTCGACATAGCGCGTTAGCCTGTCGGAGATCCCGTGATGTTTTCGGGGCGGTTGATAACTCGCTCGGGCCTTGCCGGAAACCAAAATCTACCGTTTATGGATGGACACAAGTTATGAGATTTCCATATCACACTCAAAAAAACGGTTAAGAATATTAAAAAATACAGCATCTTGTCCCTAAGAAAATCTTGACAAAGCTCCTTGGAATTGAGAATATACAGTTATATTTATTATTTGCTGGCTTCGCGGTATCAATTTTTACCTGAATCTTACATAACAATTGATGAGAATATTTCCGTTTTGTAATTAAAATCAGCATTCGGGGTGTTTTATGTGTGAGTTTGTATGATGGTGTCGCTGATTATTCATGGAGCAATAAAATTACAAAAACTTCCCGACTCCTCAGTTAAAATAAGTTATGAAAAATTCAGGTGTTCGCTCATATAAAAAAGGATTTCGAACATGAAATGGTTTCTTTATGCAATTAGCTTGATCTGGATCTTTGTTGGATGTTGTACTATTCTTTATACCTCTGAAACCAGAAATGTTACAAAAAGCATTATTAAAGATATAAATTATAAAATACTATCTATCTTACCGTTTATATTTGGCATCCTATTTTTATTTTCTGCATCAGCCACTTGCC
>JASFLX010000290.1:0-4003 GCA_050117895.1 Desulfobacterales bacterium
AATTCCGGCGTCAGGCTCAAATTTTAATCCTCAAAATACTCAATGTATTCCTGTGGTTAAAATTTTCGCCTTCCTTGATCTTGAACAAAATTGAACGTTTTTCAAAGGTCTCAATTTCATTTTTTCATTTCCTTAATTATGTATTTAATGGAAAAGTTTTTTATTGCCACTAATGCACCAAGGCACGAAGAAAGATTAATAAATTTATCCTTTGTGTCTTTGTGACTTTGTGGCAGATATTTTTTGGTTGCTGCTTGTTCAAGTTAGGGGCAAACTATTGCTAATAAAAACAACAAATATTCGCTTTTTCCTGATTGCAGCCATGACGGTGACACTCTTGGCGCTTTTTTTATGGGGCTGCAGCAAAAAACAGGAACGAAACAGCGATATGATTGACCGATACATCGCCGCACCGGCTAAAAATGACGACATCACCCGCCTCAACCAACAGCTGTTTTCCGCCGCCCAGATGAACGTCGATCCCAGTGACTATCTATTAGGCTCCGGCGACCTGCTTCAAATAAGCGTGTTTGAAGCCGAAAATCTTAATACGACGGTCCGCATCAGCTCACGGGGACATGTCACGCTGCCGCTTCTAGGCCAAATCCAGGTTAAAGGCTTGACCGCACGCGAAGCCGAGATAAAAATCGAAAATCTTTTTCGGTCAAAATACATTAAAGACCCACATGTCAGTGTCTTTGTTCAAGAGCATTTCAGCCAGCGAGTGACACTAGTGGGGCAGTTCAAAAATCCCGGAACCTATGACTACGTTTCCAAACAACGTCTGCTGGATGTTATGGCCCTGGCCGGCGGTCTTTCCGACAAGGCCGGAAGAACCGTCCAGGTCCGGCGTCACGGCGATATTCCCGGCAAACCCAACGTGTTGGTGGTTGACCTGGACCGGCTCATCAAGGAAGGACGGACAGAACTGAATATTGAAATTAACGGCGGGGATGTTATATTTGTTCCCGAGGCCGGCAATTTTTTTGTCGACGGTGCGGTTCGCCGCCCCGGGTCTTACCCGATTCGAAATAAAATGGCTCTTAGGGAAGCGCTGCTGGCCGCTGGTGGAATTGCCCCTTACGCAATCAAGGATTCCCTGGTATTGATCCGGTATTTTAAGGATGCCGGCCGGAAAGCCATTGAACTCGAGTATAATCCGGAAAATCAAGAAATGGAAATACAGGACCGGGATATCATCGTGGTTAAATCCAGCACCTGGGGCAAACTGGTTCACGGAACAGGAATAAATATCGGAATACCCGGATTAGGGGTGGGGTACCATGATCCGGAAAGGGGATACTGGTAGTATTTCGAGGATTAATAATCCAACCGCCTGACCTTGAAAGAGTCTCCGTTCGCTAAAAGCTCCATGTCTATTGGGCCGCTGCTCTCCCGCCATGTTGCGCTTCCATCCAATCTGGCCCTGACATAAAAAATCCCTTCGATTCTGATGACCCCGGTCCCTTCCTGAATGGCATATCTTTTGAGGTCAATCCGATAATCCATGGCATCGATTCTTGCAAAAGTGCGTTCATATTGACCCAACCGGGAAGTAAACGATTTGCCCTTTTCAATGGCATCCGGTGTAAAAAAGGCGGCAAATTTATTAAGCTGTTCTTTTTTATATGTTTGGCAATACTCCTTTAAAAAAGCGTTCAGACGGGACTGCAAATCTGTACGGACAAATTTATCCCCTGCCACGCCTTCTGGTTTTATCCCCTTCCGGAATACCGCAACCTTTTTCTGTTCCGCATTGCGAACAACCTCTTTTTCTTCAGGTTTTTTTGCCGGCACCACCAACTTTTTTCCCTCTGGCTTTTTTCTCGGTACCACCACCTTTTTCTCTTCGGGCTTATTTGCCGGAACCGTCATCTCTTTTTCTTCAGGCTTCTTTGCCGGTACCACCATCTTTTTTCCCTCGGGCTTCTTTACCGGCACCACTACCTTTCTTTCTTCAGTTTTCTTTACCGGTACGGCCACTCTGGTGGTCGCACTCTCATGAATTGCCGGAGTCTTAACGGGCTGTTTGTCCTTTTCTGAAACAGCCGCCACCGTTGGTTTTTGAACGCTGTCTGAAAATCCGGTCGTTACCCGGGATGCCGGTTTCTCGGATGGAGAAGGTTCAACCCGGTCTTCGTCAAGTGTTTCTTTCTGAACAGTAACCGGCTTTGATTTTGGCGGTGTGCTTTTAGTTTCCTCAGGCGTAATCTCAGGGATTTTGGACTCCTTGGGAACCATCTTAGTGAAGGCATCATACACTTCCGGTTCCCTATCACCGCCTGGAATTTCTTGTGTGTCAACTTGACCGGCAATCGCTTCAGACGGCACAGAAGCAGGAGTCTTTTCTTTGCTTGTGTCAATTTCCCTGAACAGTTTGGGTTCAGGGTCCTTTATTATATAATAACGGGAATCCCCCACTTTCCCGATTTCCACCTTGGAAGGAACAGGGTACGTTTTTTCCTTCGGCACTCTTGGAACGGTTGTTTGCAAGTCATTTTTCTCTTCCGTCTTTACGGGATAAGATGTCTTGCTTTGGCTTAAAACCAGTTTTTTAAGGGGCTCTGTCTTTATTTTGTTATAAAAAACATATCCCGTTAAACTCCCGATCACTGCAAGAAGGCCAATACCTATGAATACAGACTTAAGTCGTATATCTTTTTTCTTAGGTCTTTCTTGCCTCTGTATAACTGGAATTTTTGGTTCTGACGCAGGTTCATCATTAAAGCTGTCAGTATCCCGCATCCTATTCAAATTCGATATCCGTAGTTCTTCTTTGCACTCTCTGATAATATCCGCGTTTATAATGATAATCTCCCTGACAAAACCACTCAACAGGGCATGATCACAGATAATATTTATCATGCGGGGATAGCCCTTGGAAAAAGAAAATATTTCTTGAATCGCTCCCGGGCTGAAAATAGGCGCTTTGGCACCGGCGGTTTTAAGCCGATGCTGGGTATAAGTCTTTGTCTCACTTAAAGTCAAAGGCTCAATGTGATATCTGATGGTAATTCGTTGTCTTAACGCTCTGTTTTTATATTCTTTTAAAATATCGATAAACTCATTCTGTCCTACAAAAAAAATATTCAGAAGTCTGACATGCTCATCTTCAAGATTGGATAAAAGCCGGATCTCTTCAAGCAGTTCACTGGAAATCCGCTGGGCTTCGTCAATGATCAGCAATACTTTTTTATTCCTGGCACGGGCTTCTTTTAGAAATTGCTTAAAATAAATAAGAAACTCGCCTTTGCCGTCAAAGGTTCTCCCCATGTTAAATGCAACCGAAACAATATTAAAAAAATCCAATACCTGCAAACTTGGATCGTAAATGGTTGCAACCATTGTATCACCCCCGAGGCTTTGGATAAGCGCGTTGATGAGCGTAGTCTTGCCCGTTCCCACGTCACCGGTAAGGGCGAGGATTCCCTTGTTCTCAACAATGGCATATTTCAACGTCGCAAGAGCTTCTTTGTGCTTTTCGCCGAGCCAGAGAAAATTTGGATCGGTACTCATCTGAAACGGCTTGGACTCCAAACTGTAATGGTTAAGATACATAATATTACTTTTTATTTATTCTGGCAGTTCCCTTCTTTTCTTTTTATTAATCTTGGTACTGCCATAGCTGTAATAACTATAGTATTTATAGTAAGACTGATATCCAAATCGCTTGCTGAGATTAACTTTATTAATAATACATCCTAAAATCTTTCCCTGGGAGTTGATTACGCTCTTTTTAAAATGAAGTAAGGCGTCGCGGGTGGTTTCACCCATGCTGCTTACCAGCACGACGCCGCCCATATGTCGCGAAATAACCAGGGAATCGGCAAAACCCAGATAGGGAGGTCCGTCAACAATCACGCGATCAAAACGCATAGTCAGGGTTTGTATCAGCATGGCAAAACGGTCCGAGGCCAGCAGCTCAACCGGGTTTGGCGGAATCGGTCCCGCCGGTATAAAACATACATTGGATATACCGTTTTGGCAGACCAAGCCTTTGCTG
>JASFLX010000291.1:0-3971 GCA_050117895.1 Desulfobacterales bacterium
CAGCAAGACCATATGATATTTTTTTATTTATTTGAATTTTTTTTATTCTTTTTGTAGTATAACCGATTTTAATTGTTATATCCTTGAAAAAGTTAGAAGCGGTTTCAAAACCTCCCCTCAGGCCCAATTCCTGTGTTGGACCGAGGGATTCAATACTCGAAATATTACGTATATTCCTGCGTTTGAATGTCTCGCCCCGCCTTGACTTTGAACCTGATTGAAGGTTTTGAAGCCACTTCTAGTTAATATACATCCATAACTGAGGATTTTTGTTCAAGATCGAGGCATGTGTTTAATATTCCGAGGATTTATTCGCCACCGAACTTTGCCGAATTAATTTTTTGAACATAACGCAGAGATTGGGCCTCGGTTAAATATTGAATACGGATTTAACTGGGCAAGCAAAAAGACCATTTCTGGATGGAAAGGAGTTAAAGGTATGACGACATCAAAACATCTTCCGATTATCGGAATTACCATGGGAGACCCTGTTGGAGTCGGCCCGGAGATTATCCTTTTATCCCTTATAAACCCTTCAATTTACGACATCTGCAGGCCTCTTGTTATTGGAGATTCACGAATTCTGGGTGCTGCAAAGAAAAATATCCAAAGCCGCCTGAAGATCGAATCTATCAAAGCCCCCGATGCCGGTACATATAAATGCGGGGTCGTTGATGTGTTGAATATTTCCGAGCTTGATCCGAACACGATATCATGGGGCAAACCCACGGTTCAGACAGGAAAAGCAATGGTTCGCTATATAACAACCGCAGCCGATTTGGCGATCAAAGAACGTATTGCGGCAATGGTCACGTGCCCGATAAACAAAATGGCCATGCAGTTGTCCGGATGTCATTACAACGGCCATACCGAACTACTGGCTGAACGTACCAAATCTGACGAATTCGCCATGATGCTTGCAGGGAACAGGCTTCGTGTGGTTCTTGTAACTATCCATGTTCCTTTAAAAAATGTTCCTGGCATCCTTTCACGGCAACAGATAGTAAAGACCATTAAACTTGCCTGGCAGGCTTTGTATGAACGGTTTGGATTTAAAACCCCCCGCATCGCCGTTGCCGGACTTAACCCCCATGCCGGCGAAGGAGGCATGTTCGGCGATGAGGAAAAAAATGTTATCGAGCCGGCAATCCGTGATGCCAAAAATCAGGGGTTTTACGCTTCCGGACCGTTTCCTCCGGACACAATTTTTTATCACGCAGCAAATAAACGTTATGACGCCGTTGTATGCATGTATCACGACCAGGGACTTATTCCGTTCAAACTGATTCATTTTAACAATGGTGTTAATACCACACTGGGGCTTCCGATTATAAGAACCTCTGTTGACCATGGTACCGCTTACGATATTGCCGGAACCGGTATGGCAGACCCAGGGAGTCTGATTGCAGCAATAAATATGGCCGCCCAACAGGCGGTATGCCTTGGAAAAAATTAAATAATCCTGAGATTTAAGGACCCAGCTTTTGTTTTTCCCTGAAAGTGGCTGTTTTAGTTAAAGCCGTATAAATTAAAAGTGTAAAGTGATCTAAAGTGCCTAAAATTATGGTGTCGCTTCGCTCCGCTGATTTAATATAATTGACAGAATTCCTTAACTTTAGCTCACTTTAAACTTTATCCGCCACCGTACTTTGGCGGATTTAGTTCACTTCAAACTTATGCAGCGATTCTTCAGGTAGAGCTGGAGAACTCTGACTCCCGCAATGCGGGACAGGCATGGCCCATCGAAGATCCCGCTTCGCGGGGAAGAACCAAGTTTTAACCTATGAAGACTGAAAAAATATTTATACGGGGCGCAAGACAACATAATCTGAAAAACATCGATGTTGAATTGCCTCGAAATAAGCTGATCGTGGTTACCGGAATTTCCGGATCGGGCAAATCGACACTTGCGTTTGACACCCTTTATGCCGAAGGACAACGCCGGTATGTGGAATCACTATCCACTTATGCGCGCCAGTTTCTGGAACGAATGGAAAAGCCGGATGTAGACATGATCGAAGGACTGTCACCCGCCATCGCAATTGAACAGAAAACAGCCAGCCACAACCCCCGGTCGACAGTGGGGACGGTTACAGAAATTTATGACTATCTTCGCCTGCTTTTCGCCAGAGTCGGTACACCGCACTGTTACAAATGCGGCCAACCCATTACTTCTCAAACCCTGGACCAGATTCTGGACAAAGTGTTATCCCTGAGCCGGGGCACCCGGATTGTCATTATGGCACCTCTGGTTTCAGGCCAGAAAGGCACACATGATAAGCTTTTTAAACGGTTGAAAAAAGAAGGATTCGCCCGCGTCCGTGTTGATGGGAAAACCATGGAAATTGAAGAGGCGGGCGGACTTGATAAATACAAGAAGCACACCATTGACGTGGTTGTGGACAGACTGGTCGTAAAAGAAAAGATTAAAAACCGGCTGGCAGATTCTCTGGAACTGGCCATGTCTCAGTCAGATGGTCTTGTTACCGTGGACGTTCTCGGAACCGGGCCGGTTCTTTTCAGTGAAAAATCAGCATGTATTTCCTGTGGTATCAGTTATCCTGAATTCACACCGGCAAGCTTTTCTTTCAATTCTCCACAGGGCGCCTGCCCAAAATGTGAGGGCTTGGGTTCAACAACTGAATTTGACCCCGAGCTTATCATTCCAAATCACGAACTTTCGCTACGGGAAGGAGCGGTTGCCCTTTGGGCCAACAGAAACACCGTTCATTTTATCGAATTTTTAGATGCTCTGACGTCTCACTATGGTGTTGACATCTATACTCCCTACAAGAATCTTCCGGATCATTTTAAAAATGTGCTTTTGTACGGATCCGGAAAAGACCGGATCAGATTCTATTTTGAACGAAATAATCGCCGATTTACTTATGAAAAACGATTTGAAGGTATTATTCCCAAATTAGAAAGACGTTATCTGGAAACAGAATCATACCAGTCCAGAGAAGAAATTAAGCGTTATATGAATTTTCGCCACTGCCCTGAATGTCATGGTGCCAAGTTAAACAGGGCAAGCAGATCCGTGAAGGTGGGCGGCCTTTCCATATTCGAAACCACACAACTTTCGGTGGCCAGCGCCCATACTTTTTTTAATAAATTAAAACTCACGGGCAAAAAAGAGATCATTGCAAAAAGAATCCTGAAAGAAATCAATGAGCGGCTGGGATTTCTTGATAACGTGGGTCTAAGTTATCTAACCCTTGACAGATCCGCTTACACCCTTTCCGGCGGAGAAGGCCAGCGGATACGTCTGGCCACACAGATCGGATCAAAATTGACCGGCGTCCTTTATGTTCTGGATGAACCGAGCATAGGTCTGCACCAGAGAGACAACCAGCGCCTGCTTGAAACCCTTTTACAGATGCGCGATCTTGGCAACACGGTTCTTGTGGTAGAGCATGATGAGGAGACCATACGTGCATCGGATCATGTTGTCGACATGGGGCCCGGTGCCGGGGTCAGAGGGGGTGAAGTGGTCTTTTCCGGAACTCCGGAAGCGCTTTTGAATGAAAAAAAATCATTAACCGGTCAGTATCTGTCGGGCCGGAAGTATATTGAAGTCCCGCCCTGCCGGCGTCTCGGACACAAAAAAAAACTGATCATCAAAGGCGCTTCTCAAAACAATCTCAAAAATATCCATGTGGAATTCCCCCTGGGCTGTTTTATATGCATAACCGGTGTGTCCGGATCGGGAAAATCGTCCTTAATCCTGGAAACCCTCTACCATGTTCTTGCCCAGAGGCTCTATCATGCAAGAATGCCGGCAGGAACCCACTCCAAAGTCCTCGGGGTTGAATATATCGATAAGGTCATCAACATTGACCAGTCCCCCATAGGCAGAACCCCACGTTCCAACCCCGGGACCTATACCGGTGTTTTTACTTATATCAGAGAACTCTTTTCCAGAACACCCGAAGCCCGTATGCGGGGGTACAAACCCGGTCGTTTCAGTT
>JASFLX010000292.1:0-3955 GCA_050117895.1 Desulfobacterales bacterium
AAGAATGGAGTCCCCATAGCCAGTTACTATTACTGTATTATAGAAGGTTACAGACCCTATCCATCATAGATAACTTTATTCCGAAATGAATCATACTATATTGAATAAGGAAAACATACACCTTACGGGTTTATTTCTTATGGCTTTAGCCATATGCCTTAAGGGCATATTTAATCACGATCTATGCACTCCGGACGAGCCACGAGTGGCTGCCATACCCCTTGAGGTGAACCGAAACGGCAACTTAATTATACCATATCTGGCCGGAGAACCGTTTATAGAGAAGCCACCATTACATTTTGCTTTAGCGGCCGTGTTGACGCATCCTTGGCGAAACCATTGGAAATACCTCGGTTATCAGGCTGTTATCGGCGCTTATGGCCATAGGTACCCTGGCAGTGACGTTTCTTCTAGCAAGACGCCTCGGCGGCATGATGCTTGCCCTGCCGGCAGCGATTATTCTGGCAACCATATACCCGGTTTTACCAATAAATTTCATCGGATTAGAGTTGATCCGTCCCTGGCCTTTTTTGTGGCCGCTTCGATCTGGTGTTTTGGCGAAGTATATATTGCAGACCGTCGCTGGCACTGTCTCCCGGCCGGTTTGTTTACGGCTGCTGCCTTCCTTGTTAAGGGATTTATCGGTCCGGTGCTGATTGGCATGGGATGGTTGGGCCTGGCAATATCCTGGTTGATCAAAAGAATCCGAGGAGAGGGAAAACCCTATTAACCGTAAATAACGTCTAATATAGACAAACACTATGAATAAATCTCTTACATGGCTTTTAGACTTTAAGTCCAATACCTACTCACAAACAGGTGAAGATGGAATAATCAAAAAAATTCTTGAGGTTATGCCTCAAAATGACAAATGGTGTGTGGATTTTGGAGCGTGGGACGGTCTTTATCTTAGTAATACGAGGAATTTAATAGAAGCCAAAGATTATTCTGCTATTCTAATTGAAGCTAACAAGGAAAAGTTCGCTGAACTCCAAAAAAATTATGCGCAAAATAAAAATGTCATCACAATCAATCGGTTTGTTGGATTTGAAAATGAAAACAACCTTGATCAAATTCTCAAAATGACTCCAATCCCAAATGACTTTGATTTTCTTTCAATTGATATAGATGGAAATGACTATCATGTTTGGAAAGCGATGTCTTACTATAATCCTAAGATTGTATGTATTGAATTTAATCCTACAATTCCTACAGAAATCGAATTTATTCAGTCTGCGGATAACTCTGTAAAACAAGGAGCGAGCTTGTTGTCTTTAGTGAAACTGGGAAAAGATAAGGGCTATGAATTAGTATCCGTTTTAAAATTCAATGCATTTTTCGTAAGATCAAAGTTCTATCCACTATTTAAAATAGAAAACAATTCTCCCAAAGTCCTTAGGACGGACTCAAGTGATATTACCTATCTATTTTCGGGTTATGACGGCAAGATTTTCTTGACTGGAAGTCTTAGATTGCCTTGGCATGGTGGCATTGAGTTAAGGGAATCCAAAGTTCAACATCTGCCCAGAATCCTTCAGAAACACCCTAACGAATATCGGAATTTCGAAAAGATAATATGGAAATTATATCGTTTGTTTTCAAAACTACATACTTTGATTAGAAAACAAGACCGCCATCTGAGAAAGTCGTGAAGGCAATTTATCTGATATTCAAAACATAACTAGTATCATAGCCTACCCCTCTGACCGTATGTATCAGTTTTGTGCTGAAACCTTTATCCACTTTTACCCGCAGTCTGTTCACATGTACTTCGATAATATTGCTTTGTGTATCAAAATCATAGCCCCAGACATGGTCGAGTATCATTGTTTTTGTAAGTATCCTCATGCATTACGCATCATATATTCAAGACACACCTTCTCTGAATCCCGGAATTCTTATTCGGTGGATTTTTTATGTTTCACCAAAACCGCTACGTCAGCATTTCATCATTCCAATCGGAGCGAAACCCTTAAATTATATATATGTCAAAAAGATAATTTTCAAAGTTAATAAAAATTAATTTTCTTGTAATGTCCCTGTCATCTTCATCAGTTAAGAAAACAGTATTTATCATAAAGGTTGAATATCAAAGTCTCTTAGATGCCTGCTGATGATCAAATCAAGAAAGCTTGAGTCAACAGCAATGGGATGAAGATTAAAACAGGAGGTTCTTAAGGTTGACCTTCCAAAATCAAAAACTTCGATTAAACCATTATTTTTTCTTTTCATATCTACTTGTACTCGTTTTGTGTGAGAAATACCTTTCGCTGATTCCTTTTTCGGATCTCAGGACCACTTTCTTTGCTCTGATGGTCTGGCTTACCTATGGCTTCATCTATCTTCTTCCCAGTCTTTGTATCACCAAATTGACGCATTGGGTCTTGGGTTTGGTTTCCGGAAAGCAGGTGCGTTCCGGCTGGATGTCTTATGTGGTGTATGCCGTTGCCATGCTTACTACGACGGCCACCACTATCCTCATATATTCTGATCGGATCCTGTACAATCTGTATGGATTTCATCTCAACGGTTTTGTATGGAATCTTCTGACCACCCGCGGCGGGATTGAGTCGTTAGGGGGAAGTGACGCCACACTGGTGACCTACTTGGCTATATTTGCAGGCTTCGGTGTGGCCCAGATGGGTTTATTTTGGGCTTCAGGAAAGCTGGTCTCCTTTCGAAAGCAAACAAGATCGTTTAGTATAGGGAAAGTGTACCGGTACGCCCTGGCATTGCTATTGGTGATGACCTTGAGCGAACGAGTCGTCTATGGCATAAGCCATCTTCAGGCTTACCGTCCCGTCCTCGTTGCCTCTGAGGTCTTCCCCTTTTATCTTCCCCTGAAGTTCAGGTCCCTTGCCAGTCGATTTGGGTATCAGGTTCGTCGTGATTCTGGGATTAAGTTCAACACCGATTATTCAACTCTGGCTTACCCTCTTTCTCCGGTGAATGTCGAAAAACCGCATAACCCCTTGAACATCGTCTGGCTGGTAGCGGAATCCTGGCGTTCGGACATGCTTGATTCCGAAATCATGCCAGCCACCTGGGCCTTTGCTCAGCAAAGCGTCCGTTTTGCTCAGCATTACAGCGGTGGGATCGGAACCCGCATGGGTTTGTTCACCATGTTTTACGGGCTTTACGGACCCTATTGGTTTCCTTTCTTAAAAGAGAGAAAAAGTCCGGTAATCATGGATGTCCTCCAGAATCAAGACTATCAGTTGGGATTGTATACGAGTGCAAAGTTTTCATACCCCGAATTCGACAAGACCATTTTTTCCCATGTTCCAAAACGCTTTCTTCACGAGTTCAGCTCCGATGCCGGATGGAAAAGCGATCGGAAAAACGTCACCGATATGCTCTCTTTCTTAAAAAACCGGGACCGATCCCGCCCTTTTATGTCATTCATGTTTTTTGAATCGCCCCACGCACGATATTATTTCCCCGAAAAAAGCGTCATTCGGAATGATTACTTAAGAGAATTCAATTATGCCAGCATGTCCCTCGAAAGAGATATGCGTAAAATTAAAAACCGCTATATTAACTCATGTCATCATCTCGACAGCCAGTTCCAACGAGTGTTTACCTTCCTGAAAAGGGAACATCTCCTCGAAAACACCATTGTTATCATCACCGGAGATC
Source organism: Desulfobacterales bacterium (assembly GCA_050117895.1). Lineage (GTDB taxonomy): Bacteria > Desulfobacterota > Desulfobacteria > Desulfobacterales > UBA11574 > S5133MH16. The sequence continues at coordinate 3,640 of JASFLX010000292.1, forward strand.
ACGGAGAAGAGTTCATGGAAAAAGGGCGATGGGGCCATAATTCGGAGTTTAGCGAAGAGCAAATGCGCGTGCCCCTGGTATTACGGATTCCCAATATTAAACCCACACGTGTGAATCGGATAACCAGCCACCTGGATATCGCACCCACCCTTCTTCCGATTCTGGGTGTCAAAAACCCGTCTGATGAGCTCTCACTCGGCAAAAACCTATTTGGCAAAGAACCACACGGCTATATCATTGCCAACGACTGGAGTCGTATTTGTTATATTTCGAAGAACTACAAAGAAATATTTCCCTTTAGGGCCTATATTTTTCA
>JASFLX010000293.1:0-3944 GCA_050117895.1 Desulfobacterales bacterium
AGTATAATCGCATCGGGTGACTCTTCCTTTGCTTTTTCCAAGCCTTGAGGACCGGATGGGGCCTTTACCACCTGACATTCAGAAACGAATTTGTTTAATACGTTGGTAACATCAACGAGATTATCCTTCTTATGGCCGATTAAGAGTATTTTTGTCATAGTTTTATATCTCGGAGTTTCTAGAGTGATTGTCCATCCATAAATAAGAATTGTGGCAATTCTATTTTTCGAGACCTGTGGCCGAAACAAGTTCTCCCACAAAGCTCCCAACTACGACTCTACTTTTTATTTTAACGGGCATTCGCCGTTTATCTGCGGTAACCCATACTTGGATTTTAGCATTTTTGCTTTTCTCAAATACACCGCCCACATGTTTTATTTCGGGTTCTATGAGAAATGTATCGCATGTACCGATTGGCAATTTAAGTTTTTCTCTTTTTATAACCAATGCCTTACCGATGATACATTTTTTCCCATCCGTTACCGGGCGTTCAATGGTCAATTTTTCTTTGAGATCAAACAGACGGGTGTAATAAAAAGCAGATAACGGATCGAAAGATCCTTCGAGTACGTCAATCGGCTCTCGGACCTTTTTCATATTGGAATATCGAGCTTTGTTTTTATTCCAATTGAAATGTACAACCACATCTCTTTGGGTTTTCCCTTCGCGCTGTTTTTTTTTATACAGGATTGTGTGGGTCATTTCAATGTCTGTATAAGCATCTATCCGATCTCGAACTTTATAAAATAAATCCACAAATGAATTGGATCTGGCCGTCAAAACAAAGTGATATGCTTTAACACCATTTATGGTTTCTATAGGGAGGATTTCCAAAATGCCTTCTCCGGCCGGTACAAGGGTCCATTTTAGCTGAAAGGTCAGTTTCTCACCCGGATAAAAAGGAAAATCTTTTTCAACGGCTTCGATGTTTTCGCTGAATATGAACATCGTTACAATTGTCGAAATAATGAATGTGATACGCAGCAAAACTGTCGTGCTTGAGTTATCAGTATTTGGAGATACTGTTTTCATCGGACAAATCTCAGAAACCAGCGGCCTATAACAAATCTGCAAACTCGATATTAATAAAATCAAACAGCTCTTCACCGATGGCAAGTCCTATATCAATAAATTGGGGACCGTATTTTTTCCCGGTCCCCGTGCGAAATGTGGGCTTTATTTTAGCAATTTTTTCCATTCCACCGGGATAAAGTTCCATAAATTTCACAATAGGAATTTTAAAAAACGTCACCATTTTCCACACGGTATCGCTAAAATTGTCAGGCCCCCACCGAAATTTGTCGGCATCATAAAGGCAGTCGGAAACCAGAGAACCCTGTAAAGTATTTGATTTTACAATATCATTGAAGGCTTCATGGTTTCGAATGGCCAGACAAATGTCCTCGATTTCGCCAGGATCAAAGGGATATTCTTTTAAAACTTTTCTGGCATAGGCAGCTCCCTTGACAGCGTGATTTTCTTGTCTTCGCTTGATATCGTGGAGAAGCGCAGCACATTGGACAAGAATGACTCTGCGATTTATGACGTCATTGGAAGATCCTGTAAGTTTGTTCTCAATAATCATCAAGGCACCGGCATCCACAGCTACCTTTACGGCGTGATCAAGGCCGTGTCCAAAGTCATCGTCTAACTGCCGAGCGACAAAGGCCCGTAATTGAACAGTGAAAGGATTTGTTTCAAAATACTGGCGAGATAATTCATTTGACGAAAAATGGTCTTGATAAAAATCAGGAGAAGGATAACGGGAGATAATCTGTAGAGCTTTCTTACGAATACGAGCATATATAAGCTTCATGTTTTCGCCAACAAGTCACAAAGGCACTAAGGGAAAGTAAAGAATCCTGGCCCATAGGGATAGGTTTTCAAGATCAAAATAAAAAAATGTCTTTTGTGTCTTTGTGCCTTTGTGGCAAATATCTTTTGGTTCTGAATGTTCTGACTAAGGGTTCACGAAAAAATAAATTTGCAATTTTGGGGGTTGAGGCGCCCGGCTGGCAAGGCACGAAAACTTAAGGAATATCAAGCATATTTCGAGTTTTCGTAACGCAGCCAGTCGAGATGCATCGGCATCCAAAATGTGAAGTTATTTTTGAGTGAGCCCTAAGTTGCCGGTAAAGAAAAAAGGTTGCCACAAACCTTCCATTTACCATCTTCCTTTATAACATTAAAGATTTCGTCAACCTCATGGGTTGCCCCGATGTTGAATAATTTAGCGACGATTGTATAACCCGGATTTATGGAAACTCTTATTTTTCCGGTTAGCCGAACTTGTGCTTCATTATCTTTTTTGGATATGATTTCAGTTTTTACATCATAAAGTTTATTTTTCATTAAACTGATGTCAAAACCCCTCTCTTTGGCTTCTTTGGCCGTAAGGTAGATATATTGGTCGATAACATCGACATCTTCAGACGCCAGCCGTTTCTTGCAGATTCTTTTAGCCATGGATTTGTCGAGCTTAAAATATGCTTTACTGAATTGAACAACCGCTTTTCTCGGGCTGTCGATACTGTCTGCAAAAGAAAAAATTGACTGGACCAAGAATCCGAGAACCAGAACCAGAATTATTCCGGCGATCCTGCTTAATCGTACCATTTAATATGCCTCCTTCTGAATATTCTCGTTGACAAATATTTTATATAAAAGATGTCGTTAACGTCACGCAAATACCATGGAATAGACTCAGAGACAAGGATTAATTAGATCGTCTTGAAATTTCAACATTCTCTCGCCAAGGCGGGATGAGCCCTGCCAACGAACGTATACGGTTGAGGCTGTGTTTTTTCGATAAATTGATATTTTTCTTTGACACCCAAACCAGTTTTATTTATACTTTCAATCCGCCTGAAAAAATTTTTGCATAATTTGCATTGTTTCAGAGCAATTCTGTTTTTTCGTTTGGACTTGTAACTTCCAATGGAATATGAAGCTTCACAGAGGCCATCTCATCGGAAAATGCTTATTCCCGGAAAGATAAGGTCGTTGGGGCTCTGCCTCGGGGCGTCCACTGTTTCCATTGTTCAGGTAGAACAGGAACAGAATTGTAATGAAGGAATTCTGAAGCCTGAGAACTCCCCCCCGCAACTGGTCGAATATTCGCTGCATCCGCACGAGGGAGACCCCAAACGTACACTGCTGTCGGCCCTCGAAAACCTCGACCTGAATTCATTTGATCGTATCTCGGCCACCGGCAGAAAATTCCGAAAGTTCGTAACACTTTCCTCAATACCTGAACCTGAAGCCGTGGAATACGCCTATCGGTTTGTCAAACCTCCGGACGTATCGTGTCCGGCTCTGGTTTCTGCGGGCGGGGAAACTTTTATGGTATATGTTCTGAACCGTCTGGGACAGATATCCAACGTTTTGACCGGAAACAAATGTGCTTCGGGAACCGGAGAGTTTTTTCTTCAGCAGCTGCGAAGAATGAATGTATCCCTTAAAGAGGCCGCCCAGTGGGCCGTTTCCATAGAACCGTATCCCGTGTCCGGCCGTTGCTCGGTTTTCTGCAAATCCGACTGCACCCACGCCACCAATAAAGGCGTCCCCAAAGCAAAAGTAACCGCCGGTCTTTGCCAGATGATGGCAAAGAAAATCTTAGAGCTGTTAAAAAAGGTGGAAAGAAAGAACATTATGATCACCGGAGGGACGGCTCGCAATCATATGATGATAGAGCGTCTGCGTATGGAGATCCCCGGTCTGATTGTTCCTCCGGAAGCGCCGTATTTTGAAGCTCTGGGTGCCGCTCTCTGGGGGCTGGAACACGAAACTGACAAATTCCCCGGCACATCTGAGATGTTCAGTAAGGAAGCGGCATCATTTGACACGCTTCCTCCCTTGCAAAATTTTGAAGACATCGTGGAATTCAAAACCATTGAAAAAGGAAAATTTCGTCCGGGCGACACCTGCATCCTCGGGCTCGACGT
>JASFLX010000294.1:0-3875 GCA_050117895.1 Desulfobacterales bacterium
ACGCCAGCTGGCTCCGAAGAGTATGACCGTGAAAGATTCGGCCAGACCCAGAATCCAGCCTGCCAGGATAATTCCGCTAAGGCGCCCCACACCGGCAAAAATGGTAATGGTAATGGCCAGCAAAGTGACTTCATGTCCGGTTGACGGATAAAGGTAGTGTGTGCAGCCGTAAAGCGGTCCTGCCAAACCGATAAGGATAGCACCGAGGCAGAAAGCCAGTGTTCCCATGATCGTTACGTTAATTCCTGACAAAGCAGCCGCCTCCTTATCCTGAATCGTGGCCCTCAGCGCCTTTCCCAGATATGTTCGGTACATGAGTATATAAAGCAGGAAGATTACGATCAGGGACAATAGAAGCAGGGTGAACTGGCTATAACTTATATAAACCCCATGGAACTGGAAACCTTTATTCAGGGATGGGATGCGAATCAGCCGATAATGACCGGAAAAAAGGAAAAGCATACTGTTTTGTATGACAATAGCCATTCCGAAGCTCAGCACGATGGAATTTAACTCCAGCGGTTCACTGAGACGGGCAAATAGGCGTTTGAGTCCCAGACATATCAAAAATAAAACCAGAATGGCGACCGGAAATGTTAACACAAAGGACAACGCATACACTTTCCAGAGCCAGTAGGCCACATAACCGGCCAATACCACCAGTTCGCCATGGGCCAGATTAAAATAGCGGGTGACACCAAAGATCAGAGCAAATCCAAGTGCAATCAGGATATAAAATGAGCCCATGGATATGCCCGAAACCAGAACCGTCGTCCACATAAGCTATCTTTGATCCCATGGGGGCATTGGATAAACGGGCTGTCCGGCGGCTCGATCGGATGGATAGACAACCACGAGTTTTTCTTTCTGAATCTGCACAACCACATGTTTGTAATGGAGAGGGTCTCCGGCTTTGTCAAAAGCAAGATGCTCCATGGGCAGAACCAAGTCAAGTTTTGACAATGCCATGCGAATATTATCACCGGTCAGGGGTAGGCCGTTATGCAACACCGCCTGCATGGCCGCTATCAGAGCTCGGGCAGAGGTGTAACCGTGCATGCTGGTGGTGTTGGGCTGCTGGTTGAACATTCGGCTGAATCTTTGAATAAAGGCTATAGAGGCTGTTTCCGTACCGGGTTCGGTAATTCCCGGATTCCAGGCACAAGTGCTGTAAAGGTAGTTGGCATCTTTCCCCATTGTTTTTATAAAACTTTCGTATGCAATGCCGAATGGGCCGATATATGCCTTGGGTGATATTCTGTTTTCTTTGAGCTGGCGCACCAGAAGGATATGATCCGGTGTAAAGCCCCCTGAAACGATCACGTCTATGTTCATACCGGCCAATTTGGCGATAAGCGGTGTGAAATTGGGTGTGCCCGGACGAAATTTTTCAATCAGTTTGACCTTAAGGCCCTTTGTATTGAGACAACGTTCAAGGTCGTGGGCCAGTTCTGTAGATCCGGGGGTGGCGGCGTGCAAAATGGCCAGATGTTGGGGCTTTAAACGTTGGGTAAGGATGCCACAGAGGGGTTCAACAAAGTCCTGAAGCCGGGAGACTCTGAAAAAGTATGGATTTTCACACTGTGCCAGCTCCTTTTGCAAACTGGCACTGGCCACATAAGGAATCCGATATTTTTTTGCCACTGCAGCGATCGGCCCGACCAGGGAATCGACATAACCGCCGGTAAGCGCAGCCACCTTTTCCCAGGAGCACAATTCTTCAGCCCTGGAGATGGCCACATCCGGCCGACTTTGATCATCGCGTGAGATCAACTGCAGCTGCTTGCCGCCGATACCCCCGGCCTCATTGGCCTCGGCCACAGCAACCTCGATTCCCTGATGGATCTCAATACCATTTTTTGCCAGCCTGCCGGAAAGAGGGTTGATCTCGCCGATTTTAATGGTCGCGGCGTAACTTGTGTTGCTCCGGAGGGCAGGTAACGATAGGCAAAAAATGATGCAAAAGCATCTGATAAACCCTAAAAAAAAATTCCGGTGGCTTTTCGGCAAGTTTTTCATGTTAAAAATATCGAAAAAAGTTAGTGTAGATTTTAGGTTTTACTTTCCCTGTAAAGGGATGCTGCATTACGAAAGCGTTACCTTAGAGCCTACACTGTTAAGCGCAAAACTGGAAGGAAACTCTTTTTGTAATCGCCCGATGGCTTTCCAGCCGGTACAATGCATGGGTATTAAGACTTCGGGATCCAACTTTTTAAATTCCGCAATCGTTGGGTCATGGATTTTCTCAAAAAATGGTCCGGAGAGATGGAATCCTCCCATCACTGCTTTAACGTTGTTTTCCCCGGTTGTTTTCTGTGCAAACCTAACCGTATTAATAATACCTGCATGGGCGCATCCGGAAATTACCACCAGGCCCTTTCCGTTGAGGTTAACGACGACGGACTGATCGTCGTCAAACGGGTCAAACACCAATTCTCCGTCTTTTTCTTTAAGGGCATTGGGCATTCCCTTTTCAAATTCCGTTGTACGTTCTACCTGACCGGTTACCATGATCATATCATCGGCGATCAGAGTTGGTGATTTGCTTTCCACGAGTTTAATATTTTTCTGTTCTATCTCGTCTTTTATCAAGGTTCGGGGAAAAAGGCGCGTGCTCCCATCCGGTGTACGGGTATAGCGAGGATGTTCAAATGCGCCGGGATGAACCACCAGGGGAATGGTACCGGGTATTTTGTCGAGAATGCCGTAAAGGGAACCGGTGTGGTCCATGTGACCGTGGCTGATGACAATGGATTCTATCTCCTCGATATTGACTCCCAGTTGTTCCATATTGTGGAGCACGCCCACCTTGGTGTAACCGGTGTCGAACAGGATGGTGTGTTTAATTTCTCCCTGAGTGACTGTGATCAGAAGGGACAGCCCATGTTCAGCCAGAAGGGTGTCATCCAGAATGTTGCCCTCCTTTGCCAGCGGGGGGCGGGAGATAATTTCCGAAGGCGGCAGCAACAGATCGATATAATTGTCTATAAGGGTTTGAATTTCAACGCTGTCCACGGCTTTTAGGGAAACAGGCAGATCAGTAGTCATCACTCTTCCTCCTTTAGGCGCTAAGCGACATTATATGGCTCCGCTGCCAAACCTTGGCGGAACAATGCCGGATAAAGTGTTAAGTGTTTTATTTAATTTCCAATATATAAGGCACTTAATTTTTGCCCATTATGGATGGAAATTAATAAATTATCATGTATTGCAAATAAACAATCATGTAAAGAGATTTGTTGAATTTCAGACCTCGTTGTTTATTTGCGAGAACGGGTTATACACTTTAAATAAAGGCAAATTGCACGAAAGTTAGACATTTTTAATACCGGCAACCAACAGTGAGTAACGAGCGACGAGGAAAATTTTTGTAAAAAAAAGCGCAATTTTTAATGAAATGTCAAGCCCTGAATAGGTAAAATAGACGGTGGATTTTAGTTTTCAGGGCAAATGCGTTTTCCCTGTTTTGGGTTTTCAAGAACCTTGCTTAACAGAGGGATATTTGATATTTAATATAATTTAAGTTTTTTAAACATGTTACTTTGTCGCGGATAATCAGATGTTTCGAAAATTCTACAACGTATTGAAAACAAAGATATTGATTGTTTTTAAATGGTTAACTCGAATATGGTGGAATACCGGAAGCCCAAAACGCAAGGGTTTGATCCGTTAACGGTATAGAAATTATGCCAAAGAACAAAAAAACTTCTCAGATACTCAAGAAACGAGCCCGGCGAGACCAGAGGGGCATTTTTTCCAAAATTCTCCGGTATTTTCTTTTGGCTTCTTTATTAATAATTATATCAATTACTTGTGGGCTTGTCGGGGTTTATTTTTACTTCGGCAAAAATCTTCCCAAAATATCTTCACTGAAA
>JASFLX010000295.1:0-3860 GCA_050117895.1 Desulfobacterales bacterium
AGTTTCACATGTTCAATCACGGTCATATGCCGCCACAACTGAAGATTCTGAAAGGTCCTGCCAATACCAAAAGCGGCGATCTTGTGGGGTTGAAGCCCTGTTATTTTTTTGCCGTCCAAGATGATATCACCTTCGGTAGGTTTGTATATACCGGTAATGAGATTAAAGATCGTTGTTTTGCCTGCTCCGTTTGGCCCGATCAGACCTCTGATCTGGCCTGCTTCGATTTCCAGATTATAACTGTTGACCGCACGCAAACCGCCAAACTCGTGACTCATTTTTTCAACTTGAAGCAAAGGCATTGCCACAATCCTTTTTTTTAACCTCTTCTTTCTAAGCCACCAAGACACGAAAATGAAATTATAAAAAAATCCCTTTGTGTCTTTGTGCCTGGCAACTTTTTCCGGCCTGTCCCCCTCACTCGGTTCGAAAAAAGGCCGGGCATGTCCGGGTTAGGGTTTACTGTTTCGGTTTCACGAGATTCCTGACATTCAACTCTTTAAATGCTACAAGTCCTGTTGGGCGATAAATCATCACCAAAATAAGCAAAAGGGGAATAATAATCCACTTAAAAATCTCCAGGGGTCGCAACGCTTCTCCCAGAAGACTTAGACTCACGGCGCCGACAATCGATCCGTAAACAGAGTTCAGCCCACCAAAGTACACCATTGCCAAGACTTCAGCTAGTTTTTGAAGCCCGAAAGTTGCGGGATTAACGTATCTGAGCACATGAGCAAAAAGTCCGCCGGCCACGCCGGCCCAGAAAGCGGCGAATAGAAAGGCGATGATTTTTGTGCGCCGGGTGTTTACGGTCATTGCATTTGCAGCCATCTCATCGTCACGTACCGCATTCAGGGCCTTTCCCAAAATTGATCGCACAAAATTATTTGTCATCCATATACAGGCGATGGTCCAAAGAAAAACGATGGGTAGGCTGGCATAATCCGGCTGGCTGCTTAGCCCCCGAGGACCTCCAACAACTTCCAAGTTTTCGATCATACTTTTAATGATAAACATGAATGCCAGGGAGATGATGGCCAGATAGTCCCCTCGTGTCCTGAAAGAAGGAATCGCGATGGCCAGGGCTCCAAGTGCAGCCACCATACCCCCTGTTACTAATGCAACAGGGAATATAAACGGTCCAAACGCCGGAGCAAGGAGAGCGGGTCCAAAGAGTCTATCATTAACGAAAAGAACGACGGTAACTACCGAAGCCGCATAGGCGCCCAGAGCCATGAATCCGGGGTGCGAACAGGAGAATTCTCCCATGTAACCGTTAACGACGTTCAAGCTCAGGGTAACCATAATGGCAATCAAGGTCAGCTTGAGCGTAAGAACTCGGTAGGCACTGATTCCGGACCACATATGCAAGGCGGCATATAATAGACCAAGGTGTATTACAACACTGAACCATATTGGAAAATCGAGAAGCCTGGCTGCCAGTCTGTTGGCCGGCCAACTACTCAGCCGTGCAGCGGCGCTTATGGGTATTATATATATCAGCAGCACGTAAAGGATTGCTCCGGGCATCAGCAAGGGGTTTTTAAGCATTATAACAAAACCAAAAAGAACCGGTATTTTAGAAAGACCTATCACATCGACCAGCAAATCACCCAAAAGGTATTCAAGCATCACAGCAACCAGAATGCCAATAAGCCATCCGAGCAGGGGGACCCGAAAAAATGAATCCCGTATTCTTCGACTCAACATCCTCATGAATCCAGATAATTTGCCGTTTTCTTCACTCATGTCTTTATTTTATGTCTCGGAAATTCTATCCCGCTCTTGGCGAGATTGTAATCAACAACACATTTAGCTATCTATTCTTTCACCCTATAGTTCGACTTAAAGTCTCAGACGTGCGCTGTAAGGTTCGCCGAAAAATCCGTGTGGTCTGAAAGTCAATATAAGCAAAATGATTGAATATGCGATAAAATCGCGTAGCGTCGAGGGAAATATCATCGCCACGAATATTTCTATAAAACCCAGCAGAAAGCCCGCAAGCGTAGCCCCCAGAATAGAACCCCTTCCCCCGAGAATCGCTGCTACGAAAGCCTTCCAGCCGAATACAATTCCCATGTAAGGGTCCAAAACGGGATAAGCAACACCAAAGAGTATCCCGGCAGCGGCAGCCAGAGCCGAACCGATAGCAAAAGTCATGGCAGCAATGGTGTTAATCGGCACGCCCATTAACGGCACCACAACATAGTCAAAGGCCATGGCCCGCATGGCCATCCCATACTTGCTCCTGCGTACAAACTGGTGCAGGGCAAGCATAAGCATTAAGGAAACCCCAACGATCATGATTTTCTTGTTGGTAACATAAACCCCGCCAATGTTATAAGTCGTAGATTCGATTAATGACGGAAATCTTACCCTTCTTGCACCAAGAAGAGCCAGGTTCCCCGTCTCCAGTATAATACCGATCATCAAACCGGTTATTGCCGCCGAAGCTCTTGGTGCTTCCCGCAACGGCCGATAGCCAAGTCTTTCTACCAGTATGCCTACAAATGATGTCAAGAACATGGAGATAATAATAGTCAAAACCAGGATCAACCAGTTAGGGAGGACAATAGCACCCAATGAAGCCAGCGCTGCTACTCCGGTTGCAACACCAAAACCGATATAAGCTCCGACCATGAAAATATCGCCGTGAGCAAAGTTAAAAAGCATCAGGATACCGTAGACCATGGAGTACCCCAGCGCTATCAATGCGTAAAAGCTGCCCCATTGCAATGCGTTTATCAGGTTTTGAAAGAAAAATACCATTTAATTCGATCCGAAGTCACTCAAAAAGGCGGGCGCAGAGCTAAAAGCCCTGGCCCGCCTTATTTGTAGGGTTTCTCATTTTAAATGAACTAACGTTTTAGCGGACTGCAACCGTTTGGATATAATACAATGCATCCAATACTTTATTCTTACGGACAAACGGATTTATAAAATTCGTACTCGCCTTTTTCGCTGATCCTAACGATAACGGCACATTTAATGGGATCGCCGTCCTCTGTAAAGGTCATCTTACCCGTGATACCGTCAAATTCCTTAATGTTGGCCAGTGCATCGCGGATACCCTTACGGTCTTTCTCCACATTCCCGGTAATTTTGCCGTAAGATTGAATGGCTTTTTGAACGATTTGCAGGGCATCCCATGTCAAGGCGCCCACATCGTCTGGCACGTAACCATACTTTTTATTGTATCGATCAATAAAGGCCTTGGTTGCGCCCTTAGCCCCGGCAGCGGCGTAGTGTGTACTGAAGAAGAGCCCGTAACAGTCTTTACCGCAAAGCTCTACCGTCTCTGCCGAACCCCAGCTGTCGCTACCCATAATAGGTTTGTTCCATCCTAATTCATGGGCCTGTTGCACGATTAAGGCCACCTCGTTATAGTACTGGGGGGTAAATAAAACCTCGGCGCCAGATTTAATGATTTTCGTCAACTGAGAGCTGAAGTCCACGTCTTTGGTGGTGAAGCTTTCAAAGGCCACCACGGAACCGGCGCCATTTGCTTTTTCCCAGGCCTCTTTAAAAAACTCGGCAAGTCCCTTGGGGTAGTCACTGGCGACATCATACAAAACCGCGGCTTTGGTAAATCCAAACTCCTCTTTAATAAAATTGGCCGCCACCGGCCCCTGGAAGGGGTCAAGGAAGCAACCCCGAAAGATAAACGGGCGGTTTTTGGTGGTATCTGGATTTGTGGACCATGGACTAATCATAGGCGTTTTATAGTTGTTAGCCACCTCACCGGCAGGTATGGCCTGGCTTGATGCCTGAGGCCCGACAATGACCATCACTTCGTCCTGGGTAATCATTTTGGTATTGACCTTTACTGCCGATTCCGCTTTGGACTCATTGTCTTCAAT
>JASFLX010000296.1:0-3838 GCA_050117895.1 Desulfobacterales bacterium
AATTCAAAGACATGACCGATACAGACCGCAGGTTGCTACAGGGCTACAATTTTGGATCCGAGAGCGAACAAAATCTTATGTGGAGCCTATGGGATTCGCTCATGCAAAAGGAGAGTCTAATTTTAGATGATAAGAATTCAAATAAGAAAATAGTGTGATATTAAAATCTGCAATCGAGACCGTTGCTCCGATGATGGACAAGGGCACAAAGTGGTAAGTATCCGGGTACTATATAAGATAGATCACCCAACAAGCTCATGCACACACCGAAGGGTTATCCCGATTTGCTCCAAAAAATCCCTCGGGAAAGGTTAGATGTCAACTAAATAAAAGGGAAATAAAATGAAACAAAAGCCAGAGCTGTTATATCTTGACTTAATGAAGAAAACGCTTTCATTTACATTATGGCCGGATCCACCGATACCCATTACGACTTCTATTTACAGAAAATCTCCTATTAAAAAACTGTTGGTTTCCTTCATTTCAAAAATATTGAACATGAAAAAACTGCAGATTGTCAAAACACGAGACCTATCAGAAAGCCAGAGAATAGAGGGGGAAGTATGGTCAGGATATGCGGATACTATGATTGGACTGAAACGTCTCGATAACTTGCAAGACTGCATTGAAACGGTGTTAAGTAAAAATGTAAAAGGAGATTTAATTGAAACAGGTGTATGGAGGGGGGGAGCTTGTATTTTTATGCGTGCTGTCCTGGCGGCTTACGGAATAGAGGATCGTAAGGTTTTTGTGGCCGATTCTTTTGAGGGATTACCAAAACCCGATATTGAGAAATATCCTGCTGATAAAGACGATAGACATCATATTTATACTTACCTCGCCGTATCCCAAGAGGAGGTCGAAAATAACTTTCGGAAACACGATTTGCTGGACAAACAGGTGGTTTTTCTTAAAGGTTGGTTTAAGGATACCCTGCCGCAAGCACCCATTAATAAGCTTTCAATTCTGCGTCTTGACGGAGATATGTATGGTTCCACCATGGATTCTTTGGAATACCTGTATCCGAAATTGTCAGCGGGTGGCTTTTGCATTATCGATGATTATGCTCTGCCAGGCTGCAAATCGGCCGTGGATGACTACATGACGAAACATGGGATTAATTCAGAACTGAAGAAGATTGATTGGACGGGTAGGTATTGGAGGAAAGCATAAGACATCTAAGGTAGAAGTGGTTTCAAAACCTCCCCTCAGGCCCAATCCCTGTGTTGGACCGAGGGATTCAATACTCGAAATATTAAATATATTCCTGCGCTTGAATCCCTCGCCCCGCCTTGACTTTGAACCTGATTGAAGGTTTTGAAACCACTTCTATGAAAAAATAAGGAGATCAAGTGAAAGCAGCAAATATTTTCACCGTATTCGCTTTGATGTTAGCGATTGCCGTAATTTCCGGGTGCAATTCTGTACAACACTTAACAGAGCAAAATGTATTAACAGTAAAATCAGATGATGGGAGTTCAATCACCTATGGTGTTCGCGGCCAAGGGGAGTTGACTATGGTTTTTGTGCATTGCTGGACATGCAATCATGAATTCTGGAAACCTCAAATTGGATATTTTTCAAAAAAACATAAGGTGGTATGGTTGGATTTGGCCGGTCACGGACTTTCTAATAGCCAGCGTAAAACATATACCATGCAAGCGTTTGGGAAAGATGTTGCGGCGGTTGTTAATGAAATAGATGGTGAAAATGTTATTCTGGTGGGTCACTCCATGGGAGGGCCCGTATCGATTGAGGCCGCCAAGCTGCTGGGTGATAGAGTGATCGGAATTGTTGGGATTGATACATTCTATACGCCATTCCAATGTCCTGAATCTGATAAAGAAATTGATGATTTTGTGAAACCGTTCAAAAATGATTTCAAAGCCGCATCAGAACAATTAATGCGGTCTATGTTTACGCCGGAAGCCGACCCGGATGTAATAACATGGGTTGTGATGCAAATGTCTGTAGCCGATCAAGAAATGGGAATCAGTGCACTGTATGAAATATTCAGATGGAATGCGAAAAATGTTCCGTCCGATTTAGATAAGTATTCTAAAAAGTTATTCAATATAAACGGGGCGCCAACGGGCAAAGAAAAAGCTTTACATGAAAGCGTGGTTTTGATTTATGGTGTGGGTCATTTTGTCGCACAAGTTAAACCCGATGAATTTAATGAAGCTTTAAATCAAATTATTGATGAGATTCAAAAGGGATTGCCTTGATGTTTCGGCCGAAAAGCCTTGAGGTTGATTTTTACTTAATGTATAGGAATGCCATTTCAAAATTCAGGTGATAATGGAGCCGGATATGAGAAAATCCGAAAAATACGAACGGACATTGCCAAAACAACAAAAAAGGAGAGTTAATGACGGACAAAAAAGCAGACCTCGCCGGACCTGGAATCGGAAATTATAATGAATTGGAAAAGACCCTACCCACGGATTACGAACCGTTGCTTTCTCCAAAAGAAAGAATGAAGGCCGTCTTTGAAGTGAAAAAATACATTGAAGAGAATCTGTGTAAGGAACTTAATTTGCAAATGGTTCAGGTACCCCTGATCGTTGACCGCGATAGCGGTGTAAATGATTACCTGGATCGCGACGGCTCGCGAACACCCGTTGACTTTATGTGCGGGCTTGGACTCGATAAACCCATACACGCCCAGGTGGTTCAGGCCGCTACAAAGTGGAAGCGCATGGCTCTGAAACAGTTTAGCTGTGATGTGGGTGAGGGCATATGTACTGATATGAAAGCGGTTCGTAAAGACTATTTTCTGGACCACGATCACAGCGCATATGTAGACCAATGGGACTGGGAGCTGGCCATAACCGAGAACGACCGCAACCTCGACTTTCTCAAAGATGTCGTCAAAAAGCTCTGGAAGGTTATCCGGGGTGCGGGCAAAATGGCTCAGGAACGGTTCCCCCGGTTAAAGACAGATAAATATCCCGACTTTCCCGAGCAGCTCACATTTGTTCATGCCGAAGAAATGCTGGATTGGTATCCGGACCTGCCGCGGAAGAAACGAGAGACTCGGGTCCTGATGGAAAAATCTCCGGCGATCTTCATCATCGGTATTGGCTGGCCTTTAAAGGATGGATATCCCCATGAAATGCGCGCTGCGGATTACGATGATTGGGCTACCGAGACGATCGTTAGGGGCGGTGAACGGTATCATGGATTAAACGGAGATATCCTGGTGTGGAACCCGGTAACCAGACGGCGCCACGAACTAACGTCCATGGGGATACGGGTCACCAAGGAAACGCTTAAAATCCAGCTAAAGATGTCCGGCCAGGAAGAATTCCTCAATTTTCCCTATCACCAGGCCATTCTTAATGATGAGATTCCTTTGAGCATCGGAGGCGGTATTGGAGAGTCCAGGACCCACATGTACCTGCTTCGAACGGCCCATCTCGGCGAAGTCGAAGTCTCAGTATGGCCCAAGATTCTCAAGGATATGTGTGCAAAAAGAAATATCCATGTTTTGGAGTAAATGGCAGACAGTATTATTCTTGCAATAGCCAAAGTATTTTCCCAAGAAATCGTGCATTGTCAAATTGGTCTTGTTTTAGAACCAGTAGGGTTTATTGATGTACCATCCGATTATTCAAGAAGGTGTATTTCTTCGGACGCACCGAAAACAGGGCAGCCCGGCGCACATTTGGTTATTGCACGGTTTTGGAGAGTCGAGTCTCAGCTTTCGGGAGGTGTTTTCCAGTGAACTGGCGGCGTCCTATAGTCTTTTCGCGCCGGACCTGCCGGGATTCGGCGTGAGTCCTCCTCAGCCGGGAAAGATGTCTTTGGAAGCGGCGGCCGGGGTTACCATAGA
>JASFLX010000297.1:0-3835 GCA_050117895.1 Desulfobacterales bacterium
GCCTATGATTACCCTTAGGAAATGCTTCGTTGTGTTTCTTCTTCCGTTACTGTCAGGATGTACAGCTATGGCCCTGACGGGTGCGGGAGTCGGAGTAAGCTACACCCTTAGCAATGTAGCTTACAGGTCTTTCAGTTCTCCTGTGGGTCGGGTTCACCACGCAACAATTGATGCTTTGAAAAAAATGGACATTACGGTTATCAATGACAGCAAGTCAGAAGATGGCAGAACCATAACTGCAGCTACAAAGGAACTTGACATAGTAATCAATTTAGAAGAAGTGACGTCAAAAACCACACAGGTCAAAGTTGATGCCAGGGAAAAAGTCGTTTTGAAGGACAAGGCAACAGCTGCAGAGATCATCAATCAGGTGGGAAAAATCCTGGGAGAGTAAAACCTCCATTCAACATATCTGCATTAAACCATCAATCCATATCATCCCACCCATGATGGCGATTTAGGTTTGAAATCAAGACTCCAATGCTTGCAATTATTGCTATCTTGCATTGCTGAGAAAGTGTTGAAGTATGGCCCGACTGGATATTAGCCCGGTTCGCAACATTTGGCAATCCACTTTATTTGATCACCACCTATGAATGCGCTTGGCCTGGCGATGCCAACATTGGAACCATGTAATAAAGGATGTAACTCAAGCCTGTTGGTAAAAAGCAGTTGTCCATTTTTTATCGAAACACTCCATAGCCTATTGATATTCCAAAAAAGCAAATCTTAGATTTTTACTTGCCCCGATTTTGTAAAATATGGGTTTTCAAAATTTTCTCATTATATGCTAAAATTAGATTACTTTTTTTCAGAATGCCAAGAACTTTTTTTCTGTTTCTGGAATCCACTATCGGAAGGGTCGATATATGTTTACCCTCAAACACTTCTAAGGCCGTCTCAAGAGTGTCGTCTGGAACAAGGCAATGAACATTTTTGCTCATTATGTCTGCTGCCACAATAATTTTACACAAATAATCAATGTCAGACAGACAGTTTTTCAAATACCTCATAGACAATATACCTACGAGATCATCTTTATTATTTAACACGACAAAGTGAGGGTAACTGCTTTCTTGAGCCTTGACAATTAATTCCTCCAGACCGGTATTATCTCCGATGCTCTCGTATTCTTTTTCCATATATTCAGTAACAGGTATAGATCGCAACAGGTTGACAGCATGGCCGCGGACGATTTTTATTCCTTTTTTAGCAACTTTGTTAACACAGGCTTTTTCATAAAGGCAGGGCAAATAAGGACACTTTAGTAGGTATTCGCATTTGGAAATTTCATATGGCAAAAACATATTTTGCTCACTTAAGTGGTGCAGTGGCGTTGTATAAAATCGCGAAACGATTTTATAACTTGACACCCGTATAAAATAAAAATACAAAACATCTATTTTTTTGGCTGAGGGATGTTGATCGGATTTAACAAAGTGGAACATATTAAAGGGATTGTGATAATTGTAGGCAACTTCGGCAGTGGAAAGACCGAAGTCGCCGTAAATCTAGCAGTTAATCGGAAGCGCTCGGGTATAGACGTTCGGATAGCGGATCTTGATCTTGTTAACCCGTATTTTAGGACCCGGGAGGCAAGGGAACCTCTTGCTGAATTGGGTATTGATGTGGTTCTACCCCCGGAAAAATATCTGCAGGCCGATCTGCCCATTTTAAGCCCTGCCATAGCCGGTTTAATCCGCCGGCCGAGCCAACTGACATTGATAGACGCAGGAGGAGATGATGTAGGCGCCACTGTTCTCGCCAGCCTCGCAGATCCATTTCGTAAAAAGCGTGTGCATATGCTCCAAGTTGTGAATCCCTATCGTCCCTTTACGGATACGGTGACCGGGTGTTTGAAAATACGCGACCAGATCGAAAAAGCTTCCAAGATGACCATAACCGGTATTGCTGGCAATGCAAACCTGATAGATGAAACCACCGTTGAGCATATATATAAAGGATATGATTTTGTTAAAGAAGTGTCTGACCAAAGCCGGTTGCCCCTTGAGTTTATCACGGCATCGGTAGAACTTTTGCCTCAAATAGATATTGAGCGTTTTTCCTGTCCGGTCTTGCCTATAGAAAGACAACTTGTTCCGCCGTGGAAAAAGGCGGTCCAGTTGAAAAAATAAGTTGTTGAACAGCTTTTTGTGAGACCATAATAATTAAAGAGGAGTTAGAGCGTATGGCATATAAACATACTATTGATAATGACCTATGCAAAGGATGCGGACTATGTGTCAGCGTATGCCCAAAAAATGTTCTGGAAATTTCCGACCAAGTCAACGCTATGGGTTATTTCCCTGCGTATCAGGCACGCCCTGAAGACTGCATTTTCTGTACGACATGCTGCATCATGTGCCCTGATGTAGCGATAAGTATAACCAAAGTTGTTGAAGAGAAAGCGGATCAAGAATAAACGGAGGAAAAACATGGGCAAAATATTAATGAAGGGAAATGAAGCGATCGGAGAGGCAGCAATCAGGGCTGGATGCCTGAATTACTTTGCCTATCCGATTACCCCACAATCTGAAGTTGCGGAATACCTTTCCCGCCGAATGCCGGAAGTGGGCGGTGTATTTTTGCAGGGTGAAAGCGAAATCGCCGTGGGGAACATGCTGTTCGGTGCTGCGGGGTGCGGCGCCCGGGTTTTTACCACCTCATCGAGCCCGGGTATAAGCCTGATGAGTGAAGCCATCAGTTATATCTCATCTGCCCAGTGTCCGGTTGTTTTTGTCAATATTGTCCGCGGCGGTCCCGGACTGGGTGGGATTCTTCCTTCCCAGGCAGATTATTTCCAAGCTACAAAAGGTGGGGGACATGGGGATTACCGCTTGCTTGTCATGGCACCGGCAAGTGTCCAGGAAGCCGTTGAAATGGTAATGATGGCATTCCCTCTGGCTGAAAAATATAGAAACCCCGTGATGATTTTAGGTGATGGTTTGATCGGACAAATGATGGAACCGGTTGAATTCCCGGAGCATCTCAGGACCGAACCCAGTAATAAGGATGACTGGGCCACAAATGGTATGGATACTCGAAAAAGCAACAAGCCAAATCTGGTCAAATCATTATTTTTGAATGCGGAACTGTTGGAAGAACATAATGTCATCTTGAAAGCCAAGTATGACCGCATGAAACAAGAAGAAGTACGATACGAATCTTATAACATGGATACGGATTACCAGGCCCTTATTGTCAGCTTTGGCACCATGAGCAGAGTGTGCAGAACCGTTATTGATAATCTAAAAGCCCAGGGTTTTGAGACGGCCATGATAAGACCCCAGACCCTTTTCCCTTTTCCGGAAGCGCCGATAAAGCGGGCTGCTTCAAAAGAAAGCTGTCAGGTGGTATTAAGTATCGAATTGAACATGGGGCAGATGGTTGAAGATGTGGAACGAAGTGTTCAAGGGAAGTGTCCGGTTCACTGGTACGGAAAAGCCGGTGGTGATGTCCCAACGCCGGAAGAAGTCATTGATGTAATTAAATCTTTTTTTTAAAGTGTAATGTGGGATTTGAGATCATGAGTCTTCATTCACATGTCGCATGAGGAGCGAATATAATGGCAAAGACATTTAAGAAACCCGAAGCCCTTTCCGATCAGCCGACTCATTATTGCCCGGGTTGTACACACGGTATTATTCACCGCCTGGTGGCCGAAGTTATCGATGAACTGGGGATCAGGGGTCGGACGGTGGGTATCGCTCCGGTGGGGTGTTCGGTTTTGGCCTATAATTATTTTACCTTCGATTTTCAGGAGGCAGCCCATGGAAGAGCTCCTGCAATGGCCACGGGAATAAAACGGGTTCGGCCCGACCTGATCGTTTTTACC